>JANNFJ010000351.1:0-9816 GCA_031379725.1 Calothrix sp. OTE_75_metabat_31 | reverse complement strand
TATGAAGCTTTAGGGGACTCAAAATTTAGTAATTTCTAGTAGCATAACTGATATCTATTCCATTTTTCCTGACATCCCGCCCATTTGCAATGCTATATTATACCTGTTTATTAGTTTCCTTTTAGTCATTACTACTTATTTTAAAAGTATTGGTATAGTAACGCAATTTGTTTAGTGTAATTTACTTAGTGCAATTTGCTAAAGTTGAGCTTAAATATTCTCAATTATTTACAAACTATCACTTACTACAGGACGAGAAAATAAAATCAGGTTTTTTAGATAATTTCTCATCCGTAACCAAAGTATCCTTTGTCCTAAGTTTGATGCTTATATAATTAATTGTTAGCGATTAGCACTAAGTAATATTAACAAGCAGCAAGCAACCACTAACAATTAGCACAAAGTATATTTAATTGGGAGTAACGCAATCCGTAGCAATTAGCGAATTACTAAACGGTCACGTAAAGCCCGCACGTAGGCTCGAATCGGTATTTGATAAATTTCAATAAATAGCCATAAAATGATTGTGAAGTGTGAAAAGAAAGTTAATCCCGTCCATATATAGGGTATCCATGTGATTGGTGTCTCTAGCGTTGGGGGGAAATTATAGGCGACAATCGCAATCAACCCGGTTGGTAAAATGATAAATGCAGCAGCTGCAAAAACATAACCCCAACCAAATTCTACTCCTTCCAAATGAGCTTCACTCCAGTTAAATCCATTCCAACGCCAAACTAGAGGAGGTTGCCGAGAAGGCATTTTTAGTTGTTGCTGCTCAATATTAACAGTAAAAATTTGGTGGCAGAAATCGCAAGCCATCGCTTCCATCATTGGCATATGAGTAATTTTACCCACACGACAAACAGGACAGGGGTAAGCTTCATAATAATTAAAAGATGTAGATAAAATTTTAGAATTTGGAATCATATACCTTATGCGTTGTCAAATGTCATGGGGTGGATAATTAATTAGCGTTTGGTAATGGGTAACTATCCGGAATTGCCAGGTGAAGGAAAAATTAAGAAATCAACGCTCTTATTTTGTGTCCGTGCATTTTCCTGTTCCCGGTTTGGGATTCGCTATTCTCTATTATCTATAAATGCTTGGAAATGGAGATTAATATTATTTTGCAATTCTTTACTAAGTTGGGTGTAGGGCGTAGGAAATAAAAAATTTATTTTCCACATGGAAACCTCCCAGTAAACCCCAGAGTTTTCTCTATAAGGTTTTTTTAACCCTTATTACTTATCGTCATGGCATATTTGAGTAACTATTATTATTTTTACTTTTGGTTCGGAAGTTACCGGAAAAGCCCGGAACCTCAACAGGTTCCGGGCTTTTTTTTGTAAACGTCGTAGCATAGACATCTTGCCTGTGCGGTCAAATACGCAGTCAGGCAGGATGCCGTTCCTTACATGATGTTTAAGGCAGGCATCCTGCCTGCAAATATTAAATCTCTCCTATTCCCGACTTTCGACTCCGACTCCCCCTTAATTTGTAGCTTTTTCGACAGCTTTAACTACATCATCTAAAGCTTTTTCTGCTTGCTTAATCAACTTATCAGCTTCAGCCTCAGACTCGGTATCTACAGCAGCGCTAACGTGCGCGATCGCACGATTCATTGCTTTGGCAGCTTCGGGAATCCCAGCTTTTTCCAACAAACCCGCAGCTTCTTCCATTGCACTTAATGCTGTGGAAAATTGCTTTTGAATCTGGTCAGCACTTTTTGCCGATTCTACAGCACTCATTGCAGCACCACCTCTTTCTAATGCCTCAGCAGCAGCATTGAGGGCATCTGTATCGACTTCTGCTAATAATATACGTGCAGATGTTGGCTGTAATGGACTAATCGCCGTAGGATTTGCAGCCATTACTGGCGAAGCCAGCATCAATCCGGCAACGACAACATTTGATAACAAAATTTTGTTTAACATGTTTTTATGTTTTTGTTGAAAATGAAGAAGAATTAATTAAAAATGCAAATTTAACAATCTTAATAAAATTGTCTTTCGCAATCTGAAAATTAACTCTTACAACCTGGCACAATCATTTTGCTATCGTCAATCAGAGAAAAACCTATTTTTATTTTCGTTACTAATTAAGTAACTTTACTGATAACTTCAAAATAAAAATTAAAGTTAAGATATTGATAACTAAATATATACTGAAGGCAAATATTACTGTAGGGGCGGGGTCTTCCCGCCCTTGCCTATCACAACAATTCACAACAAACAATAATTAATTAAATTGACACTAGTGTTAAATATAACTAACCTATAATTTAAGAGCATTGAATAATCCTAGATTAATTAATTATTAGTAAAGTAATTAAATAGGTTTACGCTTTACTCAATCCAACACCAAATGGTAATTAAACTTAAATGTATTCTTAGAATATAATGAAAACTTCACTTCTTCCTTTGAGCGTAACTTTAGCAATTTTTATTTTATTTGCACCATCTGTAAAAGCAGAAACAGATAAACCTATAAATAGTTATCAAGGTGGGGGTTATACAGTACAAATCGAAGGTTTTGCAGGAGAAGCATCTTACACAGGATGCGACTCGAAGAAACGTTGTATTACAATCCCCGAAGCTTCTCATTACACTCAGGGAAGCTATATTTGGGAAAATCAAGGCTACAGTTACTCGATGTCTCCTGTTGGAAATAATGGCCAGTATAGATTGAAAGTTTACAATCCAGAAGGGAAAATACTATTAAATCAATTGATGAATCCTAAGTAAAGCTTATGTAGCAGTTCTATGTTGGATGCAATACAATCGAGGGCGGGGAAACCCCGCCCCTACGGGCTTTGCGATTTCAAATTGAACCTCACTGACCTGAAAACCGCTATATATTAGATGTCGAACACTTTATTGAACAATTTTACGAAATTCATATGCATTTGACTCGTCACCCCAAACTTGTTTGCCCTTAGCATCAAAGCCTCGATCCCAAGTTTTCATACTTGTATTTCCTAACACAATTGTATTAGTCATTTTCACTGCCCCTCGTTCATTGGCAGGGCAACCTTGGGAAGGGTTTATGCCAATATAGTTCTCTCCTGAACGTGTGAGGAAAACGGTACAAAATGGTTTACTAATCTCATTTAATTTTACCATCCGCTCCGAGGCTGGTTTGTTACACAAGTTAATCGCAGCTTGGGGGTTGACTGGTTTATAAGAGAGCGATCGCACGGTTCGACCATTATTTACAGAAGATATTTCTAAAAAGCTTTGCCGATAAGGTTTATTCAATTCCTTTGATAAAGCTTGTTCTTGATATAGAAAAATTGATTTATTAGTAGATGGGGTATTATTCTGATTTATCCCGATACGGCAACTAGTCATCCTCATATTGGCAACTTTGGGATTAGCACGAGCTTGTGCTGAAGTATCCATAGTCCCTTCCAAACGGGATGCAACATCCTTTACTTGCTGTTGATTGGATATTGAGCCAGGTTTGTTGTTCTGGGCAACGGCAACTTGAGTATAATGAGTCAATAACGAGATACCGAATAATACGACAGCTAAACTGGTATTTCGGATTTTTTTAAGGGCGTTCATAACTATATTTCTCTATACTTATAGAATAAGTATAAAATTAATACACCCATACAAGCCTATACTACAAAAGATAAATCATGATTTGAGAAATTTTTGATAGTCCTGAAGTAGAAACATGCTTCTTGATATTGACTATTATCTCCATCTCTTCCTAGAATTGAAGCGCGTTTTCTTACTTGGGATGAGCGACCTCGACAGATGCTACAAATATAATCTACTTACTTAAATTAAAGAACGCCAATTTTTAATTTTTAAACTCGGTACTCTTTCAAATTCCCTAACGTTGGATGTTACAACAGTGTGATTATGGGTTAATCCAGTTGCTGCGATAAGTACATCATAAGCACCGATAGGAGTTCCTGCTGTTTTCAAGATGCTTCTAATCTGAGCGGTTAATTCGGCTTCT
The DNA here is from genome assembly GCA_031379725.1 of Calothrix sp. OTE_75_metabat_31. Lineage (GTDB taxonomy): Bacteria > Cyanobacteriota > Cyanobacteriia > Cyanobacteriales > Nostocaceae > JANNFJ01. The sequence goes on along the minus strand of JANNFJ010000351.1, from coordinate 5,844 downwards.
TCTATACCAAAAGGTAAAACTGTAATTGATCTGAAAAATGTTTCAATCAGAGATTTAATTTTGATGGCACGTTCTGGATTGATTGATAATCCATATTTCACTTCCATAACTGTTATAGATGATATAAAAATATCACTGGGACTGGTAGATTTTAATCGCTTAAGGGTGTTTTCTTCACCTTTAACGAAATCACTAATTACACAAGTATCAAGTAAATAACCCATTATTAAAACTCGATTTCATTAGGTGGTAGCAGTTCGTCTCGGTAGGACTCAAAAATGATATTTTCCACAACACCTTGATGTTGCATAACCGTATCTGGCCAGATAGTGGATTTTGTTTCTAAGAAAGTCACAAAGACTCGGCTTTCAGTAATTCCTTCTGGTGTTTCGACAAGCTCTATTTTGCCGTTTCTATAAATTCCTTCAATAGTTTTTAGCATTGTTATTTACCTCCTGCCTAAATTTTAGTGCTTTACTTTATAGGTTAATTGGGATAGATATAATAAAATCAATTTATTCTACAGCAAACCCTGTTAATTGACGCATTTTTGGAGTATGAAACCCAATAACAATATCATGTTTTGGCACTCCTATTTCAATCAATTCGCTCGCAATATCAACTTCAGTTGAGTTTTGCTGAATCCAGATTTTTTCATTTTTGATATCTAGATGCATCATGACACCATAGATTCGGTTTTGATTATTCCAACCAACACTCATGATTTGATAATGGTCGCGTTCGGCATCAAAAATTTCTTCAACCTCGACTTCTCCATAACTAGGTTTGTATTGAGAATATTCCGACAATATCTGCTTAATTTTATTTCGATATTCATCTAGTTTAGCCATTTCACAATCTCCTCTGTATCAACATTATAAGTAATAATTTTTAGCTTGTTCTCTGATACAACTATTTGAGTAAAAGGTAAATTAAAAAAGTCATTATAAACTGCCAAGGGAACTGCTAAATATAAAATTCTCTTTGGATCTTCCGAGCGTAATGCAGTTCGATAATTAATAAACTGTCCCAATGCCATATGAAATTCAGAAATTTTTGAGGCACTTACAAAATTTTTAATTTCAACTGCTATTTTTTCTGTACCTTTTTCTGCTGCGATAAGTTTTTGGACACCTAAATCAATCTGTATATCAACCCCACCACAACGGATACTTAATGGGTCATCTGTAATTGTCCATCCATCTTTTTCCAGTGCTGACCTAACGATACCGTGAAATAAATCCCGTGCCATACATATCTTAAATAAACTCTGCACCTACAGGTCAATACTATTGTATAATGCTCCTGGCACATTTCGTTACATTTTCATTGGGTACAAGGCATGACGACACGATGCCCGTGAGTTGGAGTACGCTGCCGTTCCACCTAACTTAGAATTACTACTCGAATTTTTCTAGACATAATAGATATAATCTACTTATTGAAATTACAGATAAAATCGATGGCAGAGAAAATATCAACTCTTCAGCAAGCACTTGACGTTGTGGAAGCACTCGATTTAGAAGAACAAGCGATACTTGTTGATATTATTAGCAAGCGTTTGAGTCAACAGCAAAGGAATGAATTGTTAAAAGATGTAGCACAAGCTAGACGCGATTACCAACAAGGTAATACAAAAAGTGGTTCTGTGGCTGATTTGATGGCGGAGTTAGATGAGTGAAAAGTTTAGTTTGGAGTACGGGGTTTGTGCGTAAATTTAAACGTTTAACGAAGAAAAATTTACAGTTGCGATCGCAGGTTGAAAAAACATTACAATTGTTAGCTGAAGACCCTTTTGATTCAAGCTTACGAACTCATAAATTAAGGGGCGATTTAGATGGGGTATGGTCTTGTTCGATAGATTACGATAACCGCCTTTTATTTGAGTTTGTTACAAACTGCGATTCGGGAGAAGAAGAGATATTGTTACTTACTCTTGGCTCACATGATGATGTTTATTAGTTTATATTGAATTTCAAGATAATAATTAAGCAATCTGGAGCGTATAAGGTTCGGGGATTGGTTCATTTTCTGCTTTCCACGCTTCTAGATACATTTCAATTACTTCTTCACCCCTGCAAATCGCCTCTTCACGGGTTTTGCCATGAGTGCAAGGCATGATAACGCGATCGCTAAATTCTGGGATGGTAACTAAAAAAAGTTCATCTTCGTTACTCTACTGAAGAATCATACTATACCGATTCATAAATCTTCGTTCTCCCGCGATTCTTCTAGCTCGATTAATAATTTTTTTAACTGTTTCTCTAAATATAGTGGCACATCGTCTCCATCTTTGCCTGGAATTGTTAGCGTTTTCCTCAGCAAAGGATGTCTCCAACGCTCGTGGCTGCCTTTTCCACGCTTTGGTAGATAAATAAACAAATAAACCCCTCACGTTGAATCTGGGCTTTCAATTCTCTAATTTTTCTGGGCATAAGTGTTTGTTACTTCTAGCCTATTTTCCCATAACGCGATCGCACTTCCAAAGCAGCACCTATCAAAGCGCGATCACACTCTCAAACCAGCACCTACGAAAAGTGTATTCTCAAACCAGCTTAACCCAGATAGCGATCGCACTTGATGACTGGAAATATTGTATACAAAATTACGAGCATGTAGTATTTTGAACTAGCAATGATTATTAATATATAATATTTCAAGTGAAAATACGTAAATTATAGTTATAAAGTAACATGAGTAACGGCAAAACAAAAGTAATCTCAATTTTTAATAACAAAGGTGGTGTCGGAAAAACAATCATTACATGGAATTTAGGGGATGCACTGGCACGAAGAGGAAAAAAAGTTCTTGTGATCGATTTTGATCCACAATCTAATCTTTCAATAGCGATACTTGGTGATCGATTTCAAGATATTTTGCCTAGCCCTAAAAATCCCTATGGAACTACAATAAGAGCCTATTTACAAAGATTTTTACAGAATGAAGGTCAACTACAATTCTATAAACACAAAGGACATCTTACTCATGATAAGGTAGATTTGATAGCTAGTGACGCTTGGTTAAATGTTTATTCAGAATCGTTAAGTGTTGGTTCTGATTTACTCACTGGCAATGGGATAGAGAAGTATTCTATTATTAGTCGCTTAATACAAGAAGCGAATAGTCAAGAAAATACGGAATATGATTATGTATTAATTGATTTACCTCCCTCATTTAATAATTTGGTTAGAACGGCACTTTATTCATCTAACTATTTTATCGTTCCTTGTACATCGGATATTTTTTGCTCTTATTGTGTTGAACTTATAGGAGGGACGCTACCACGTTTTCTTAAAGAATGGCAAATAGGTTGTGAATTATATAGTACGAATAATCCTCATAGTCAAAAATATGTAAATCTAGGTCAACCAGTTTTTGGAGGTTGGATTTTTAATGGATACGATACAAGAAAGCCAAAAGATGAATTTACAAAGCAAATTATTGCAGCGGATAAAGTGATGGGGCTGAAAATTGCAAAAAGTGTAATAAAACTAACACAAAGACTAGAAAATGACATAAAAACTTATAGTTCTGTTATAAAACAACATAATAGTGATAGTTTTTGGTTAGGTGGAATAGAAGATATGAATGTACTTATCCAAAATATGATGTGGCAAAACTGCCCTATTTCACAACTTGATGCAATAGAACCAGTCAGAAATCTCCAAGATAGAAAACAATGGTCTCCAAATCAATTAGCACAAATAGAACAACTAAGAAAAAGTTTTATATTAATTGCTGATAGGGTTATTAAAAACTTGATTTAAAGCTTACAAAAAGACTCCACATAAGCCACAAAAAAGGATGAGCGATCGCACTCATCCTCAAAGCTATAAAATTCAACTATTCGCTAGCCGCTAAAAGTTTTTAAAACCCTTAACCACTAACTTTCAAAAAACTAAGTTCCTGATGTCCAGGAATTGCTGTAATTAATTTGGTCTTGTGTCAAAGTATCAACAGTAATACCCATTGCTTGCAACTTCAAGCGGGCAATTTCCTTGTCAACATCGACAGGAATCGAGTGAATACCAGCGTGCAGCTTACCTTTGTTCTTAACCAGGTACTCAGCACCCATTGCTTGGTTTGCGAAGCTCATATCCATAACTGCGCTGGGGTGTCCTTCGGCTGCAGCTAGGTTTACCAAGCGTCCTTCTCCGAGGACAACTACTGATTTACCGCTCTTGAGCTTGTATTCTTGAGTGAAAGGACGAACATCCTTAACTTCTGTAGCTTTGCTAGCGAGTGACTTGAGGTCGATTTCGATGTCGAAGTGACCGGAGTTACAAACCAACGCACCATCTTTCATGGCATCGAAGTGTTCGCTGCGGATAACGTGCTTGTTACCTGTAACCGTAATGAACAAGTCACCTACTTTTGCAGCTTCTGCCATTGGCATAACGCGGAAACCATCCATTACTGCTTCGATTGCCTTTACAGGGTCGATTTCGGTAACGATAACGTTTCCACCCATTCCTGCTGCGCGTTGTGCTGTACCTTTACCGCACCAGCCGTAACCGGCAACAACTATTGTTTTACCAGCTAGTAAAACGTTGGTTGCACGGATTACACCGTCGAGGGTCGATTGACCTGTTCCGTAGCGGTTGTCAAAGAAGTGCTTGGTGTCAGCGTCGTTGACGTTGATTGCAGGGAAGGTGAGAACGCCATCGTTTAACATAGCGCGTAAACGCACGATGCCTGTGGTGGTTTCTTCAGTTGTCCCAATCAATTCAGCGATTTGGTGCGGACGTTGTTGGATGAGGGTAGCAACTACGTCGCAACCGTCATCGATGATGATGTTAGGACGGTGGTCTAAAGCTATTTGGACGTGGCGGCTATAGGTTGCTTCATCTTCGCCTCTCATAGCGAAAACGGGAATGCCGTAGTCTGCGACTAAGCTAGCTGCTACGTCGTCTTGTGTCGAAAGGGGGTTGCTCGCAATCAATATTGCATCAGCACCACCTGCTTTCAATGCGATCGCCAAATGCGCGGTTTCAGTTGTTACGTGACAGCAAGCAGAAATACGGATACCAGCAAACGGCTTTTCTTTCTCAAAGCGATCGCGGATCTGTTTTAAAACTGGCATTTCACGTCCAGCCCACTCAATGCGCTGTCTTCCCAAGCTAGCGAGGGCGAGGTCTTTAACCTCGTGCTTTAATCGGGGAGATGTTGCAGTCATTAAAATCCTTCCTTAGATAATATAAAAAGGTTGCGTAAAGTGCTACGCACTCTACTAGCTTATGCCATGACTTCAAAAATAGCACAAGACTCGCTTGGTCGATTTTTAGTCACGATGTACAATAGCTTGACAATTGATTCCTTATTCTGTCAATGCACGAGCCGATTTTTTTGCAGTAAATTTAGGCTCATCTACACTCAAAGCCTTAATAACTTTACTAAAACTTAATTATTGTTGGTGGTCAGTGGTCAATAGTCAGCAGGCACTTGTTTTTCCGTTTCCTTTACTTCCCCTAGTTTCCTACTCCCTACTACTCTTTTTGCCTTTTTTCACACAATTGGGTACATTTGTACTATACTAAAAGAGTAGCGTCACAAAGTCTAAGTTATGCGTGCAGGGCTTTGTGAAAGCGTAAATGTAAGAGTAATGCGAGGGTTAGTCCGATGATGAAGCACTATATTCTTAGCCTAAATCCCACTGCCAAGCATGAATGGGATAGATGTATACTACGCGACCCACTGACTGCGAAGCGTCCGGATATAGCCAAGTTAGTCGCTGAAGCAGTGGGTAGTGACGCGGCTAGTTATTTAGTGAGCGTGAATATCGAAATTAAGGTTTTAGAGCAAGTTGCAGCACCTCATGCCGAGCAATTAATGCTCAATATTGCT
>JANNFJ010000332.1:0-5649 GCA_031379725.1 Calothrix sp. OTE_75_metabat_31 | reverse complement strand
TGCGAAAGCTCTGGCAGCGCGGATAGCTTCGTTAATATTGAGCTGTTCGATTAACTTAAAAACCGAAGCCGAGCCATCCTGGGTTGCTTGTCCTTCTGGCGAACACAAATCGCGCAATTTATGCAACAAGTCAACCATATCCTGACCGCATTCTTGCTGTAGGACAATTACCCACAATTCTTCCATCACTTGCAGGCGATGACGCAAAAATAAATCGGAAGCAGGGTAGATATTTACAGCCTGAGCAAAAGAGTATAAAAGGGAACTCATAGCTTCTCTTTTTGTGGAGCCGATAATTGTTTATTTTGAAGAGTTTGAGAATTTATGGTTAGTTAATTACCACAAATACGGTACATTTATATGTGCTTATTTTAGCTATCTGGAAAATCGAGAATTGGTAAGCGATCGCCTCGAAACAATTCTTCACTAGCTTGTCCGATGGCATAAAGGGTTTCGGTTGCGGTTTTCTGTGCTAAAACCAGCATGATAACCGAGGTTGTACCCATTTGTAGCAGGATGGATTGAGGAATGGTCAGCAAACCTAGATTTAATCCGGTTTGGGCAGAGGAATTTAAGTTATCAGGAGACATTGCTATTTTTTGACTGTTGTAGGATTGAGTTGAGCAAAACGATGGAACAAGTAGACTAAAACCAGCAATAACACAAAAACTATGCTTGTTGAGTTTGTTAGCTTCCGAAAGTAACAAAAATGTAAAAAAAATTGGATGATGTAATAATTCTATGGTTCTAGTTTACAGGCGATTGGCAACTTGTTAGTTTAATGAAGCGTGGGAGCATAAGTAGAGGCTTGTGGATATCAGTACTAATACTTATCCTCGAATAACCACATAATGCCCATCGTCTGTTATGCACAACCTATTAAATATTAACGATTTAACGATTGACGCTTGTAAGCGAACGGCAATAAACCCAAGTATGTTACTACATGTTTATATGCTTTAAACCCATACAACTGACCAATGACCACTGACCACTAACACTTGCTTATTTCTCAATACTAGCTACTTTATTTCATTCTTTCCCATGAAAACACTACTACCAGACCGCCAGAAAAATATAGTGCAGTGGGTCAGCCAAGCAACTGGCATCAACACTTTGGGTGTAAAAATCCGTTTGCGGGGGAATGACCTACATATTCTGTGCGAATCGGTCGAGTGTCCCCAACGTTGGCATACATTGATGGATTTGCTCAAAGCGTTACAGCAAACCGACCTTGATGCATTGACAAGTCACGACAGTAACGACCAACCTTCAGTCTATCAAGTATTTGTCTACGGTCGCAAAAAAAGCAGTCCGAAACCGGAATGGTGTCATCGAGTTTATTTGAATCAACTCGACCGTCATCTCGAACAAGTCAATCAAGCTTTAATCCGAGATCAATCTAAACAGCCTCCTGGGGCATTAATTGTTTCTAATGAAAGTTTGGCACGTCAAGGTGACCCTGAAGCTTTAGCGCGATATCTAAGCGAAACCCTTAGTACATTAGGAATTAGCGTCCAAGTCAAAGTTAAGTCTTCAAAACCTCGTACTGGTCAACTTGCTGGTAATAGTCGCTTGTGGATATTGTGCCGTGCCAGTTACAGTCCCGACCCTTCTATATTCGCCGAACCAGTCGCCCAAAAACTCAGGCATCTTAAGCTTTCTGGCTATCAAGATGCAATTATTGCCTCTATTGTTCAAGGGGAAACCAAACCTGACTGGATGCTGCGAATCGATTTGACACCACCCGAAGTTATGCTCAAAGAATGGGCAAGGTGGGGGGATGTACAGGCGATCGCATTGTATGTAAATGAAAAATTAAACGAAAAAGCCAATACAACAATTCAAGTTACTGCTTCGCTCAAAGAATTAACTCTACATATATTTTGTTCGTCAGTAACAATTCCCGACCGCCAACTGTGCATGGAAACAATCGGCACAATTTTAGAAGATATCGCTCCCCAAGCTATTTACGCAGCCACCATCTACGGGCAGCCCAACAACGCAGAGCAACCCGCTTGGATTGATTGGCTGGTATTACCTGCCCAAAACCACCCTCCTTTAGCAATATCTCCTTTGGAACTAGCTAGTTCTGCGGATGAACCTGCTATCATTTTTTTACTAGAGCGTTTACTAAATCCTGACCTGAATCGACGCTTGCAAACTGGCGGTATCCGCATTCTCTTACTCCGTAAGGGCGATTTGATGCATGTCATGTGCGATGCACCTGTTTGCCCCACACGCAAACAAGTCGCAGGTAAGGTAATTCAATTACTACGCCAACTTCAAATCCCTGGAATTAAAGGGGTGCGCGTTTACGGTCGCCGTGCGGGCAATAAAGAACCCCTTTGGCATCACGGTGCTGACTATCAGGTACGGCAGCGTCTTGTGGCAGAGCCAACGCCAGAATTTGCAGTCACGGATGCTTATGTTCGGGAACTGTTGCCTGGTGACTCGAATGAGTCGCTATTGCGTCCAGATTTAACAGTCGGGGTAGTTCAATCTTTTGTTAGCGGAATCGCTCAAGATTGGGGTGCAACTGCCAAAAAGTCTCTGCTCTTAACTCAACTATTTATGGAAATCGGTCAGCCAACGGAACGTACTTCCGAGGGGAGTGGACGTTTAGTTGCTTTTGTTTGGGGAACTTTGGGGTTGTTGCTGGCATTTCAAACCGATTGGATTTTAAATCGCTTTGTTTCCCAGGTTAATGTTCCCACTCCAACAGCTATTGGTAGCGTCAAAAATGCATCTACCGATAGTAACTCCAGTGCAGCTACTTTTACTGCGAACAATTCAGACCAAGCCGCTAATAGTGCGTTTAACGCTTCGGCATTTACGCAAACCAATGATAAAAAAATGACAGCCGGTAAAGCGACTGCAACTGCAATTCTTTTGGCTGCACGAGGGCAAATGCCGACCTTTAATGCTCGCCAACTTGACGAGCAACTCGCACTTTACAAGCAGCGATTACAAAAAAGTGGCAAACCTCCCGATGTCTTGGTGATTGGTTCTTCCCGTGGTTTGCGAGGTGTTGATCCAGTTGCCCTTTCCAAAGCTTTGGCAACCCAGGGTTATCAAAATATCGACATATTTAACTTTGGTATAAATGGTGCCACAGTCCAAGTTGTTGATTTTATCCTCCGTAAAGTTCTCCAGCCTTCAGAATTGCCCAAAATGGTAATTTGGGCAGACGGTGCCCGCGCTTTTAACAGCGGACGCGAGGATATGACCTTCCGTGCGATCGCAGCTTCTCCAGGTTATAAACAAGCTTTAGATAAATATATTGCTCAAGGCAATGTCGATGAAACTGCCAAACCCCAAGAGGAAATCAAAAAAGATAATAGTCAGCAAGAAACCAGCTATCAAGCTGCTAATAAATGGTTAAATCAAAATTTAGCAGGCTTATCAGGCACTTATCAACACCGCGACCAACTTAAAAGCTTAATTAACCAAAAATTGAAAACTTTACCGATGATGGAGGAAGCGAACCCATCGAATGGGAAAACTAATTCTACCGATATCGAACAAGATGCCGAGGCCCAATCAGTTGATTTCGATGGCTTTTTAGCCTTATCGACAAAGTTTGACCCTACAACTTACTATCAAAAACATCCCAAAGTTGGGGGAGATTACGATAACGACTACAAATTATTTCAACTCGCTGGAGATCAAGATGCGGCACTCCAAAATATACTTCAATTTGCCCAAGTGCAAAAAATTTCTCTAGTTTTTGTGAATATGCCTCTGACATCCGAATATTTAGACCCGATTCGCGTCAAACACGAGCAAGAATTTCAACAATACATGTTGCAAATTTCAGCCGAACGTCCTAATTTTATTTTCCGCGATTTAAGTTTACTTTTTCCTCAGAATAATGCTTTTTTCTCTGACCCCAGCCACCTTAACCGTTATGGTGCATATGAAGTTTCTAAAAAAATTGCCAAAGACCCAATGATTCCCTGGGCTAATAAAAAAGTTTCAAATTCTGATTCTTAATAATAGATGGATAGCAGGGCTTTGGAATTATTGCCGGACAGGCAAGATGCCTATCCTACGGATGAATAATTTTTAATTACTATACTGTAAGCGGTTAGTTATTAGCACTTAGCCCGACGCCAAAAGTTAACCAATAAGTACTAATAGCCACTTTAAAAGTTTAATTTTTATCCGTTCTTAGTATATTTCATTACTATTTAATTACTAAATATAGATATTTTTCAATGAGTTTTATATCAATTGTATACGGATTATTTTTATTAAGTGTTTTAGGTATCTATTGGTCGGTGGGAACAACTAAATTACGCTTGTTGACGCTTTTAGTAGCGAGCATAGTTTTCTATATATCATATCCAAACCAACTACAATATATTCTGCTTCTACTTGTCCTCGTTTTTATTAACTACCGTCTTGGTATTGAAATTGGGCAAAATACTTCTCCAGGGCAACATAGTCAAAATGCACAAATTTCTAACGAAGAGTGGCAGTATGCTCAAGCTGATTGGAATCGTCGCCGTCTGGTCGTTTTATGGCTAGGTATTGCTTTAAATATACTGTTACTATTCGGGTTCAAATATTTTGCACCTTTATTGAGATTTCTTTTACCGCAAACTACAGAAAATAGTTTAGGATTGGACACATTTAAAATCGCTGCACCATTAGGAATTTCTTACTTTACCTTTGAATGTATTGCTTATTTAGTTGATATTTATCGTGGCGCTCCGGCAACTCAAAATATTCTTAATTTTGCTGCATATAAACTATTCTTTGCGAAAGTTACCTCTGGTCCCATTACTCGCTTCAATCATCTGGCAAATCAATTTAATAATGTCAAATTTCCGACAACCGATATATTTGCCGAAGCGCTATGGTTAATTGCACGAGGAACTATGAAAAAAGGTTTACTCGCAGACAATATTGGTATTTTTGTTGATATTTGTTTCGGTAACTTGCAACGTGCGGGTAGTACCGATTTATGGCTGGCAACATTTGCTTATGGGTTGCAGTTGTATTTAGATTTTAGCGGTTATGTCGATATTGCTCGCGGTAGTGCGTTGCTATTTGGTTTAGTACTGCCACAAAACTTTGATGCTCCCTACTTCAGTACTAGTATTGCCGACTTTTGGCGGCGCTGGCATATGACTTTAGGAGATTGGTTGCGAAATTACCTTTATTTTCCTTTAGGTGGTTCGCGTGTTAGTAAAATGCGTACTTGCGTTAACTTAATGGTTGTAATGGTTGTATGCGGCATTTGGCACGGTGCAACAAGCGGTTTTATTGCTTGGGGTATGCTGCACGGTTTGGCTTTAGTAGTGCATCGACTTGTTGATGAAGCTGGCGATCGCATTGAACCACTCGAACATTTTTGGCAAACTCCCATCGGTATCGTATTCGCTTGGTTTCTCACTCAACTAATGGTTTTCACATCTTGGATTTGGTTCCGTTTACCCAACCTCCAAGAATCTTGGCTAGCTTTTACCCATCTGTGGGGTCGTACTGCCGATGCTCAATTTTCCCAACTAGTTTATGTCGAAGCTTTGAAAATGAGTCAGCAACAAGTTGGATTGCTGCTGGGTGCGATCGCAACCGTTATGTCAGTATCCTACTTTTTTACCAACAGACTCAAACTCCAATTCAACTGGCACCTAAAGC
>JANNFJ010000308.1:0-3246 GCA_031379725.1 Calothrix sp. OTE_75_metabat_31 | reverse complement strand
GAATCCGGGTTTCTTTGAGAAACCCGGATTCTTAAGGCTAATACTACGTAGCAAAATTACCTTTTTCCCTCAGTCCTCTTCCAGAGGACTTGTGCTATTAGCATCGGGTTTACAACCCGATGCGGGTTATGAAGCAATTGAAAAATCTATAAGTAATTAGTGGTTCATGTCAAAAGTTCTGATAGGTTGCGCTCATCCCCGACTTCTTCAAGAAGTCGGGGATTTGAACCTCACGAGAGGGTCAAAATTAATAACATAGACCATTAATTGATTGTGTAGGATGCCAAATATTGAAATTATATTGTCGGACAGGCAGGATGCCTAACAAGACAGGATTTCTATTTATCTATTAATGATTTATCTAACTAAAGGAAGATGATTTAAGACAGAAAGTCCCTATTTAGATGAATAGAACTAAATTAGTTATCTTTCTATAATGCTGGAGTTAGAAAAAACCATTTGAAGTAAAAGCAAAAAAACTATGATAGGTATACTTTGGGGCGTTGCTGTTTTACTGTTTGCTTTCTGGGCGATAGGGTTGGCACTTAACATTGCGGGAAATCTAATTCACATCGCATTAGTTTTGGCTATTACTGTTGCTATCTATAATTTCTTCCAAGCCCGCGATCGATAGTCGTCATCACAAAATTTCAGTCGTTTTCGCCATAAGATCATAATAATACATATATACTGTCCGTAGGGGCGGGGTTTCCCCGCCCTTCCCAATTAATGGAACCCCAACAGAAAAATTATCTTGTATACGAATAAATCTAATGTTGGGTTACACTCCGTTTCACCCAACCTACAATTCAAATAATTAGCATATTGGAATCAGATCCCCGGCTTCTTGGGCAGAAGTCGGGGATTTTGTTTCTTACGAATGATATAAAGATGCCAATATTTTGGTGTTTTCAGATTTTTGTGATAAATATAACCTGTGATAGTGTCGCTGTCGCTCTCGTTTTGCTGGCTGCAAACCTTTATAGCGAAACACTTGAATCAACTTTCACGTCTGCGTGACTCTACGGTTGTTAAATCTGTACAGTCAAAGATTTATATCATTAAAGTTATGTCTAAACAAATTTCCATTGGTTTATTATTACTGACTAGCCAGTTTGCAACGATTGGAGAAATCGCGCGATCGCAAACCCCAACCCCTACCCAGACCCCGATCGCACCAGCAAGCATACCCAAAACCATCTGCCCCGCACAATTACCAAGCAACCTCGATGCAGTAATTAATCGTCCGCTATTTAGTCGAGTGCGCTGGGGCATCTTGGTACAAACCCTCAATTCGGGACAAACCCTATACAACCGGGATTCTCAAAAATACTTTACACCTGCTTCCAATACCAAATTACTTACTACTGCTGCTGCATTACAGCAATTGGGCACTAATTTCCGCATCCGTACCTCTGTATACCGCGAGAGTGATGGGGTTTTACGTCTTGTCGGTCGAGGCGACCCAAGTATAAAAGATGCTCAGTTGACTACCTTGGCAAAACAACTCAAGGCTAAAGGTATAACCCAAATCAAACAATTAATCGCCGATGATAGCTACATTCAAGGTGATGTCGTGCAACCAAGCTGGCAATGGGAAGATATTCAGTCTGATTATGGCGCACCTGTTGGTAGTTTCATGGTGAACGAAAACGTATTTAATATTCGACTCGTACCGCAAGCTGTCGGTAAACCTTTACAAATTTCCTGGAGTGACCCCAACGAAGCCCGAATTTGGCGAATTCTGAATTTATCAGTTACCGCAGCTAATAACCAAGCAACCGATTTAGGTGTTGCCCGTGATTTATCGGGAAATGTCCTGAAAATTCAAGGACAACTGGCAGCAAATGCAAACCCCTTTGGCGTGACTTTACCAGTAGTTGACCCCAATTATTTCTTTTTGCGTCGTTTCCGTACTGCCTTAGCGAGCGAAAATATTAGCTTGGCAGAAACATCAGTAGCAACGGGTGGAACCAGTCAGCAAGAGGTTGCTGCAATTCAATCACCATTACTATCAGAATTGGTAACAGAAACAAATATAAATAGTAATAACTTGTATGCTGAGTCGTTATTAAATGCTTTGGCATTCAAACAACCGCGAAAACCACTACAAGGTTCTGCTGCTGCTGGTTTGGAGGTTCTTAAAACAACTTTGACGGGTTTGGGAGTCAATCAATCGAGTTATTTTATCGTCGATGGTTCGGGTTTATCGCGTAAAAACTTGATTAGTCCCGAAGCATTAGTACAAGTGTTGCGAGGGATGGCGAAAACAAGCGCTGCATCAGTATATCGAGCATCGTTACCTGTGGGAGGTAAAACAGGTACGTTAAGAGCCAGATTCCGCAATACACCCGCAGAAGGAATTGTTCAAGCGAAAACTGGGACAGTGGGGGGTGTGGTGTCGCTGTCGGGGTATTTGAATGCACCCAATTACGAACCGTTAGTTTTTAGTATTATTGTCAACCAAACCGAGCAGCCTGCATCAGTTTTGCGGCAAGCAGTTGATGAAATGGTGGTAAACTTAACGCAGTTGCGGAGGTGTTAATTACAGTAATTCAAATCAACTTGCTGCGGCTAATCTATAGATTCGTTGGTTGCGAGCATATTCTGTAATATCTGAAGTGTGAGTTGCGATCGCATCGTTGATTGCTGCTTGCATTTCTTGCGGGTAGGGATAACGAGCAAATTCGTACTCAATTAGTTGGGTAAGAGAATGTATCTCGTACAAACTTTTACAATCGTGTACTAGGTTTTGTACGGCACGTTGCCAACGTTCAAAAATCCGGTAGCTGAAAAAGCCACTGCATACCCCACCTTTCTCATCCCAGTAGGAAATACAGATTTGATGCTTGAGATACTTGACGAGCTTGATCTTTTTGGCATCGTACCCTCTAGCGATGAGAGCAATTATAATTTTCGGGTAGTCAATACGCCAAATTTCTGGTTTAATTTTATTGAGCGATATTAAACTTTGAGGTTTACTTAGAGTTTTATTTCGTAGATTCCTAACCATGATGCACCTTTCCTGAAATTATTCGGCTGCAAGCTTTAACTATCAAGCTTTTCCAGGTTAATATTAAATTGGTCAGCTTATATTTATTAGAATTGCTTCTCGTCAGGTTTAACCTGTGTTTGACAGTATATATTGACAATACCCCTTAGCAATTGTCTTTGTCAATACCAAATTTACAATTTGTAGATTAAACTTTTTATTTATTCAGTGTAGTTGCAAGAAAACACTAAAGC
>JANNFJ010000300.1:0-1956 GCA_031379725.1 Calothrix sp. OTE_75_metabat_31 | reverse complement strand
CCTATCTCCCTATCTCCCTAAATTTCTTTTAAATATCCTACCTCTGGGGGGAAGACTCAACTAGATGCTTCATATGAGCATGAATGAATGTATTATTCGTGCAGGAGAGATAACCGTGAATTCATTGATATCAACGATTTCATCGATATTATGGGCAGTTCAACCGACTGTTCCTAACAGTAGCACTGAATGGAATTGGAGCGGAACCCCGATTATTATTGGTGCTTCTCTATTGTGTCTGTTGATTATTCCCCGAACAATCGAAGAACCTCACGTCGGTTCTAAAATGCCTTTGCCTTTCCCATCACTGTTTAACAATCCTAGCGTCGGTACTTTTCTCGCTTCGATGTCCGCTGGTCATCTAATTGGTATCGGTGCTGTTTTAGGTTTGACCAATCTGGGTGTTTTGTAAGTTGAGGGAATAGTGAGTAGGGTAATATATTACACTAAGTTTTTGGGATTAACTATCGGTTATTACGAGCAGCCGAACAGTAGCTTAGTTGTACAATAGTTATATAAAACTGATTTTATAGCTGTAGAGAGGTTATTCACTTTATTTCTACAGCTTTTAATTTGTCAAAAAACATACATAGCCCTGAGTTTATTTTAACAAAGGTCAAGT
Source organism: Calothrix sp. OTE_75_metabat_31 (assembly GCA_031379725.1). GTDB lineage: Bacteria > Cyanobacteriota > Cyanobacteriia > Cyanobacteriales > Nostocaceae > JANNFJ01. Next base: position 1,334 of record JANNFJ010000300.1, on the reverse strand, counting down.
ACTACTGGTAATTGTCTATCCTAGAAATAGGACATCCTGATAATGCTCGCATATCTAGAAATGGTGTCAAAAATACATATAGCCAAAAAAATCTGATTAGATACGTATCTTAGTAGTTTTGAAACTTTTATTTAGGACAGTAGAATGCAAGCAAATTGGAAAATAGGGTCTTTGTTTGGAATACCCTTATTCTTAGACCCTTTATGGTTTGTAATTTTCGGGTTGGCAACTTTGAATTTTGGTTTTGCTTACCAAGAGTGGGGAACAGTCCTAGCTTGGAGTGGTGCTATCGTCATGTCGCTGTTGCTATTTGGTTCGGTGCTGTTGCACGAGTTGGGACATAGTTTAGCGGCAAAATCCCAAGGTATTCAGGTGAACTCCATCACGCTGTTTTTGTTTGGTGGAATTGCAGCAATTGAGGAAGAATCGAAAACTCCAGGTAAAGCATTTCAAGTTGCGATCGCAGGGCCTTTAGTTAGTATTGGTCTATTTTTTATCCTCTATTTAGCATCTAACGTGCTACCAGATGCTAGCCCAGCTAGTGTAATTACTGGAGATTTAGCGCGAATTAATATCGTTTTAGCTCTATTTAACTTGATTCCTGGCTTACCCCTCGATGGTGGGCAGGTATTAAAAGCTGCTATATGGAAAGCAACCGGGAATCGATTTCAAGCAGTGCGAGGTGCAGCAAAAGCAGGGCAGATATTGGGGTATAGTGCGATCGCACTCGGTTTAGCAGTAGATTTTATTACTAACGATTTGGCTACGGGGTTATGGATTGCTTTGTTAGGTTGGTTTGGTATTCGTAACGCTACCAATTACGACCGCATTACAATTTTGCAGGAAACGCTGCTAAAAACAACAGTTGGTGAAGCAATGACACGAGATTTTCGTGTCGTCGATGCTAACCAAAGTTTACGTGCTTTTGCCGATTTATATTTGTTAGATTCCAATTCACAAGTCTATTATGCTGAGTCAGATGGACGTTATCGAGGTCTAGTTTCGGTCGATAAATTGCGACAAATCGAACGCAGTGAATGGGAGACGCAAACAGTAGAAGCGATTGTAACTCCTTTAACAGAAATTGCCACTGTAAATGAATCAACAACATTTGTTGAAGTAATCAACAAACTTGAAAAAGAGCAATTATCCCGCATCACCGTTATTTCTCCAGCAGGTGCAGTTGCAGGTACTATTGATAAAGGTGATATCGTTCAAGTTTTAGCCAAAAAAACCAAATTGAAAATCAGCGATAATGATATTAAACAAGTCAAACAAGATGGAAATTATCCACCAGGTTTGCAACTAGAAGCAATTGCCAAGTCAACTAAAGA
>JANNFJ010000243.1:0-18249 GCA_031379725.1 Calothrix sp. OTE_75_metabat_31 | reverse complement strand
GGCAATCAACAACAACGCGATCGCGCTTATCATCAAGGTACGGTTTGGTGTTGGCTAATTGGTGCTTTTGTTCGAGCATGGCAGCGCTTTTATCCGCAACAACCATTACCTTTTGATTGGCAACCTTTGCTTGACCATCTGGTGCAGGATGCTTGTATCGGGTCGATTTCTGAGATTTTTGACGGTGATGCACCGCATTTACCAAGGGGCGCTGTGGCACAAGCTTCATCGGTAGCTGAAGTACTACGACTTATTAGCTAGTAATGCTTACCCACGCATTTAAAAAAGCAAAAGCCCCTGGGTGAGGGGCTTTTAATACTAAATATATAAATGGCTCAGGTGCGACTCGAACGCACGACCAAGGGCTTATGAGTCCCCTACTCTAACCAACTGAGCTACTGAGCCAAATGTGTTTAACAATTACTAATATTAGCACAAAATATATATCGTGACTAGTCTGTGGGCAAAATTAATTTCCAAGAACAAAAAAAGCGAAAGAGGGAGCTAGCCTCCCTCAAGGATTTTTCCTTTTGCAACTAGGAAATCAGCCGGCGACTAAATCCGTGCGGGTAAAAATGCAATTGGGTTAACTGCGCCCTTACCTGAAGGATGAATTTCAAAGTGGGTGTGAGGACCGGTACTAAAACCAGTACTACCCATCAGAGCAATTGTTTCCCCTTGACGCACTTGTTGACCACGTTGCACCAAAACCTTGCTGTTATGACCGTAACGAGTCATGCTGCCATCTAAATGACGAACCTCAACTAAATTGCCATACCCACCGTTACTCCAGCCAGCTTTCTCAATTACACCGTCAGATGAGGCGTAGATTGGAGTCCCGGTTGCGTTAGCAACGTCAATACCTTTGTGGGCTCTTCCCCAGCGCCGACCAAAGCCGGAAGTGAGAACACCCTTGGCAGGCCAGATATAAGCTGTATTAACAGATGGATATCCGGGGGTCGATGGGCTAGATAAAGGAGGTGTATTCTCGTCGATGGCTCTGGGCATGAATCTATCTACTCCACCTGCTGCTAAAGGTGGTAGTTGTGGTGATACTGCTGTGCCACGAGGCAAGTTACCAAATGTTTCGGCAGTGTTAAAATTTGCCGAAGGCACTGGTATTGTGTTATTGCGAGCATTACGGGAGTTGTTCGGGTTCCGTCCGTATTGATTCGCCGCAAAATCTGGATTAATTGGTTGACCGTTATAGCTAGGAACCTGAATTTGGATTGCCTGATTATTCGGTGTAGATGTCGGAACCGGAATAGCAATATTATTGCGTGCAGGAATTGCGGGAATCGCTACAGGATTTTGTCTGTAGACGGGGACGTATACCGCAGAGGAACTGGGGTTAATTGTGGGAACAACTTGCCCAGCCTGTTGAGCGCGATATTTTTCCCGTAACCGCTCGATTTCTGCTTTTAAGCTGCCAAGCCCGCTTGATTTGGATTGCTTGTTGCTGGGGGTATTGCGTGCCACCTGCATTTCGGCAAATATTTTGGGTACTGGACTATCTCCACCCATGCCAGTAGATGCCGATTCGGTCGATTCGTTTGTTGCTACAGAATCTACACTTGCTGGGCTAACTGAATTGGTGTTAGTAGGTGCAATTGCGAACTGTGCAGGAGTTGGCACAGCTACGTTACTCGCAACGTTTTGATTGCTTGGTGTAACTACTTGTGCAACGTTTGGGGTAACGTTGACTTGTGCGACTGGAATAGTCAGCTTTTGACTGATTTTCAGGTCGTTGGGGTTAACAAGGTTGTTTGCCTTGATTATTTCTGAAACTGAAGTACCGTTACGAAGCGCTAGTAGAGCTAAAGTGTCTCCAGGTTTAACTTCGTAAACCTTCGAGGCTGTTGGTTGAATTGTTTGAACTGGAACAACCGCGACGCTTTTTTGCCCAGGAATCGTGGAATTTGTCAGCGAGTTGGGTTGAGATGCATCCCCAGGCGATTGCAAATTGGCTTCTTGCGTACCAATTTGTGGTGATTTGTCAACACGCAATTGTGCCAGACTCTGTTTTAATCGGTCTGATTTTTGCTGTAAGCGATTGATTGCAAACTCTTGCTGTGCTTTTAACTGAGCATTAATATCATTGGCTTGTGGCAACGTTTGTGTTGTCACACTCAATGAATTTGTTTGAGGAAACGCAGCATTATATGAACCGGGAACTTGTACTGTCTGTGTTTGCGCTTTGGCAATGGCGGAAACAATTCGCTGCCCTTTATTGGGTTGTACTAATGTACGCTCAGTCGCTATTGTGTTGGTAACTGAAGCCCTCGTTACGGGATTTGCCCCCATTTGCCATTTAGCTCCAAGCCCAGGCACTTGTGAAATTGCTGTAGGTTCCACAATGACAGGATTTTCAGGCACGCTCACATTCGAGGCGGCTTGGATTCCTAGTTTGTTTGTGGTCGCAAATTTCACCGCAGTGTTACCAGCAGCAGGTATCGCAGATGCAGTATTTTGGTTTCCTACTGGCTCTGCTGCTAGGGCTTGGTCACTTTGCCGAGTCACCAAAAGGCTGGTAGCTCCCATTGAGATTGCCAAGCCGATCATGGCGGCTTGTGTCCGCACGCGACGGTTAACTTTTAAATTTTGTGCGTTCAAATTGTCCACTGGGACATCCTCATTGGGGGTATTTTCTAACACAGCCTTCATATTATTTTTTAATGCTCGTTTCAAAGACGACCTCCTATGATCACTAGCGCCTAACCGATCTCGATTTGTTGTCGGATACCAGTCAACGATTTAAATCACTACGAACGATAGATCAAGATCACTCACCAGAGATACTTAGGCAAGATTAACCCGGTTCTCTGATTTAGACAAGTTAACTCGGTTTCAAAAAACTTAATTTTTTGTGTTTACTTGTCTTTTTGTTCTTCACCATCTGTGACTCTTTGATCTTTACTTTTCTCGTTTAATGTGCCCAATGTCGGCAACGGAACCTCTAAATATATCTTTGGTAGGATTTACAAACAATCAATGGCGATGTCCATAATTAGGCGGTGCGAACCACCAGACATTTTAAACCTCACAATTATTGCTATGCGCCTCACTGTAAATATATTCATTGGTTCTTTTCCCGATCAGCCAGACCCAATACGAGAATTTACGTTGATTATTCCCTAAAATTCAACCGTAATAACGCGCAGGTACTTTTACCCCTTAAACAGCGATATATCTAATATGGTGATGCCCAAATGCCTGATATGACTGAATAAAAGGCTTATTGTTCCGTTTTTGTTCTCTTTGTAAATTTATAAAAAACTATGACGATTTCGTAAGTTTCCTTCGTTTATTATATACAAATTTCTTATATACCACTACCGAGATATTTAAGTATAATTAACCATGCACTTTTTGCTTTTCGCTATTAACGTATACTGGCTAACCGAAATATTACTGATGTGAATGAGTTTTTTGCAAAAAATCATGAATAATGTCACATTATGACTATATAACTAAGTGATTTTACGGCTATTTGGATATCGATGTTGGGCTAACTCCTTTGATTCGATTGTAAATAACCTAACTGCCGACGGGCTTCAAACAAGGTGACTGCGACACTGACCGAAAGGTTTAAACTGCGTACTCCTGGCTGACTCATGGGAATGTAGAGGGTGGCATCGCATGAGGCGATCGCATCTGATGGTAAGCCAGTAGTTTCGCTACCAAATAGCATCCAGTCATTATCTCTAAACTCGAAGCTTGCGTAATTGTAGCTACCTCTAACACTAAACCCTAAACATCGACCGCCGCGCTCCTGATGTGCCACTTTGAAAGCTGCCAATGTATCGTGATATTGCAGCTTTACATATTCCCAATAGTCTAAACCAGCGCGTTTGAGATAGCGATCGCTCAACTCAAAGCCTAAAGGGCCAATTAGATGCAGTTCTGTCCCTGTGGCAGCACAAGAACGGGCGATATTGCCAGTATTTGGCGGAATTAGCGGGTTGACTAAAACGACCTGGGGCATGAATGGTATTAATAAATGTATATGACGAGACAATGTGTTGCTTGTTTCAAACTTACCTCAAGATAGAGGTCTTATATAGTTTTTATTAATATCACCTTATTGACCGCGATTGATTAGAAATTTAAAACTCATAATAAAATACTCTCAGAAAATGTTGCGACTTTCTGAGAGTGGTTTCAAACTTGTAGCAGTAAATGTAATTTTTTGTGTGAGGGGTCAGCCAAACCTTTACAAATAGGTTATGATCCCCGCATTCCAAATTATTAAATCATCGCCGAAGAACAGATTTTATCCTCTAATTCAATTTCGCGATCGCGTATTGCCGCAATTGCTTGGGTAATAACGCAGCCAGTACTAACTCCTACAGAGTGAAGTTGCAGCCATTGTTGGGCTTCATTACCTTCACGTAAGATTTTTGGTAGCGGTGAGAGGAAGCAGAAGAAGCCATGTTGTTTGGCAACTGCCCAAACCTCGTCATAAAGTTCTTTAATCCAGTCACGGGCAGTAATATTTCTACCATCTTGCCAATGTTGAAGTTGGGCATCCAAACTTGTTGTTGCAGCAGCAATTTCATTTGCCGCAGTTATCTCGACCAATTCCGATGGAGTAAATTGGCTTTGAGTTAACGGGTCAAGATTGGGGTTTTCAACTAGCTGTAAAAGTCTGGCTTCCAAAAAGGCTGTAATTGCCAACAAAGCAATCGGGTCAGTCACCAGGTCGCAAATCCGCAACTCCAAACGATTCAAATCGTGGGGACGACCATTGCCATTGGGACGTACCGACGACCATAAATGCCGCACGTTCTGCATTGTACCCAGGGCAAGTTGTTCTTCAACCCATTGAATATGATGTTGGTGGGATGTAAATAGTGGTACTTGCTTGGGAGTTTGTGGGAAAAGTCCCCACCGAGTCGAATGAAATCCTGTGGTTTTACCATCTAAAAATGGCGAAGCTGCACTTAAAGCCAAAAATAAAGGTGCTTCAACTCGAATTAACCGACATGCCCGCATTAATAATTCGGGGTCGCTAATACCAACGTTGATGTGAATGCTGGCAGTAACAACAGAAGTACCGTAAGTTTGCTCGATATAATCATGATACGGATTTGTTGGGTCAGAACGAAAGAAGCGATCGCTTCCACCCAAGGACAAAGTACTGCCTGGAATCAAGGTATAGTCACCAAGTTGCTTTAGAAAATCTCGCAATTGCAGTCGAGGACGTAATAAACTGCACAACAATTGTTCGTAATCATTCAAAGGTGGAGTTATATATTCCACATTACGGCTATCCGGTTCGCGTACAAAGTCCTTTAACGAAGCAACAATTTTGTCAGAGAGTCCGACTACATCACCCTTTGGTGTGCCAGTGTACATCTCAACTTCAAAGCCTTTCAATAGCACCACTTTTATTTTCCTCGGCTCTCCATGCTTTTAGATTGTATCTAATTAGACGATTTTACGCCTATACATTTGGGGAGAGGGGGAGTCGGGAGTAAGGAGTAGGGAGTGGGGGAAGAAGGGGAGATGGGGAGATGGGGAGATGGGGAGATGGGGAGATGGGGAGATGGGGAGATGAGGAGATGAGAAAACTTTCTTGTTTTCTCTTCCCCTGCTCCCCTGCTCCCACATCCCCTTCTCCCCACTCCCTCATAATCGATACTGCTGATAAACACTACTAGCTGCCCGATGTAAAAGCGAATGGCGATAAACTAGTGATTTCATATCATCTGCATAGCCACCACCAATCACGCAGGCTACAGGATAACCTGCGCCAACGCAGGTACTTAGAACTTGCATTTCGCGGCGAAAAATACCTGTGTCGGTCAAAGCTAATTTGCCCAGTTTGTCGCCAATATGCGGGTCAACTCCTGCATCGTAAAAAACTATATCTGGCTTGACAAAAGCTAGTAAATCTGGTAAGTAATTTGCCAAAGTTTGCAGATATTCATCATCTTCCATCCCTACGGATAAAGGAACATCTAAATCACTTTTTTGCTTTGTACCAGGGAAATTAACTTCGCAGTGCATCGAAAAGGTGAAAACACTGTCATCGTCTTGGAAGATAAACGCTGTACCATCACCTTGATGCACATCCAAATCGACAATGAGGATTTTTTGCGCTAAACCGTTTTTTTGTAAAACGCGACATGCGATCGCTAAATCGTTGAAAATACAAAAACCCGAACCATAATTAGGAAAAGCGTGATGGGTTCCCCCAGCAGTATTGCAAGCTAATCCGCTTGATAACGCAAGTTGGGCAGTGAGAATCGTACCACCTACCGCTACACAAGTCCGATTTACGAGTGCGGGACTCCAAGGTAAACCAATTCGTCGCTGTGCTTTGGGGTCGAGGGTTCCTTGACAATAAGCATTTACATAGTCGCAACTGTGAACTGATTCGATTAGTTCCTGCCCTGGACTTGTTGGGGTGTAAAATTGTTGGGGTTGCACTACACGATCCTCTACAAGAAGTTCGTAAAGCAGTTTAAATTTAGCCATCGGGAAACGATGACCATCCGGCAATGGGGCAACATAATCGGGATGATAAATAATTGGCAAATCCATTTTGACAATTGATTAATTATTATTTTTAAGATTTACCAAAGTTTACTACAATTATTTTGCTAACTTGCTGGTATTGTAGAATCTAGTATTAATGTATCTGTGATTTTATAAATAATCAAATTTAATTTTTTATATAAAAATACAGTTTTGTTAGGCTTCCTACGTATCTGACAATAATGGAAAGGCTTTCTTGCCTTTTTTCCGATTTAAATCTATAGTTTGATTTTTGTTGATACAGGTTCTACTTGGCTTTAGGAAATATGGAGTAAATAACCACGGAGGACGCAGAGAGCACAGAGGAAGAATAATGAGAGTTACAAAAGATAGATTGCGAGTTAAGCTAGTAATAATTCAGTGTGATTAATATAGATTAAAATTATTTTGTAGAGCATCATATTTTTGAGTTTTAAGATATTTTTTTAAATTTAAAAAATTTTAATTAGTCGTAAATTTAATTAGGAATTAGTGATGACACCACAAATACAATTGATTATGCCAGTGGCATTTTGCCTGCTGGGATTATTAGGTGGAATAGTTGGCGATCGCATTATCTACGGCATACTGAAAAAGTTTGTAACCAAGCAACAGATACCCGGTAGCGAAATCATTGTCAATTCGCTGCACCGCATGATATTGCTCTGGTTTGTACTAGCTGGATGTTATGCGGCAGTTATTACTTACCCCGATTTTACATCAGATATTGTCGTCACATTCCAAAAAATTCTCACGACAATCTTTCTTTTCTCAATTACTTTAGTTTCTGCCCGTCTAGCTGGGGGATTTGTAACTTTATTTATCAGTCGGTCAGAAGGACTTAGCCCTTCGTTAATTTCTAATATTGCTAAATCGGCTGTTTTAGTTATCGGAACTTTAATACTATTACAAACTTTAGGAATCGAAATTACGCCGATTATTACCACTTTAGGAATAAGTGGTTTAGCTGTAGGTTTAGCGCTCAAAGATACCTTAGAGAATTTATTCTCCGGGTTTTATTTAATTATTTCTAAGCAAGTTAGAACAGGTGATTATATCAAACTTGATGGCGGTCATGAAGGCTATATTACCGATATCACCTGGCGCAATCTTATCATTACAGAGTTAGCGAATAATGTAATTATTGTCCCTAACTCTAAGCTAGCAACAGCAATTTTTACTAACTGCAACTTACCTGCTAAAGAAATTACTCTGACTGTTAATGTTGGCGTTGATTATAATAGCGACCTCGACCATGTAGAAGAAGTTACGGTTGAAGTAGCGAAAGCAATGATGGCGCAAATTGCACCAGATTTAATGGATAATGAACCATACATTAGGTATGATAATTTTGGCGAATTTAGTATTGATTTTAAAGTTTATATTCGAGTCAATGAGTTTTTTGACCAACGAATAGCAAGACATATTTTTATTAAAAAGTTACACAAACGGTTCCAAAAAGAAGGTATTAAAATTCCTTTTCCTGTGCATGAATTCTATGATATGTCGCATCATAAAGGGAAGATATAAGCAAGTAATTAAAGCAAGAAATTCTTAAAAGTCTTACCCCCCTCTCCTGGGAATAGTGCCTTGTAATAAGGCAAATCAGAAACCCGGTTTGTTAAAGAAACCGGGTTTCTAGTCCCCTCGATTATCTAAAACCTCCAAGTATTGCCTCCCTTTCCTCTTGTTCCAACAAACAAGCAAGATTTTACAGGACAGGCAAGATGCCTATCCTACGGCAGATTTTATTTGATGCTGGTTTCTTTACTGGCTAAAAAAATCTAAAATATAAGAAAGTACTTTAGAAAAATTAACAAATACTTTGATTACCGAACAGCTATCCACATTGAAGTTTGAAAAACACTTTTGGACTTGGCAAGGTCATAAAATCCAATATACGGTCATGGGAAGCGGACAACCGTTAGTATTGGTTCATGGGTTTGGTGCTTCGATTGGACATTGGCGTAAAAATATTCCAGTACTGGCAAATGCTGGGTATCGGGTATTTGCAATTGACCTGTTGGGGTTTGGTGGTTCTGACAAAGCACCCATTAGTTACAGTGTAGATGTGTGGGTCGAATTGCTCAAGGATTTTTGGACTGAACAGATACAAGAAAAAGCAGTATTTATTGGGAACTCAATCGGGGCACTTATTAGCTTGACGGTGCTTGCAGAATATCCGGAAATTGGTGCGGGTGGGGTACTGATAAATTGTGCAGGTGGGTTAAACCATCGTCCTCATGAACTGAATCCACCATTGCGGTTTGTCATGTCAAGTTTTAATCGATTAGTTAATCATCCCATCACTGGCAGCTTTGTATTTAATCGGATTCGTCAAAAAAATCAAATCCGCCGCACGCTTTATCAAGTGTACCGCGATCGCACTGCTGTAACTGATGAGTTAGTAGATATACTTTACCAACCTTCGTGCGAACCTGGGGCACAAAAAGTATTTGCATCGATTCTGACTGCACCTCCCGGTGCAAGTCCTAATGAACTATTACCCCAGGTAGAATTACCGTTATTGGTATTGTGGGGTGCTGCTGACCCTTGGACACCAATCTCTGGGGCAAAAATTTACGAAGATGCTGCTGCAAGTGGCAAAAACATCAAAGTCGTTGCAATTCCCAAAGCGGGACATTGCCCCCACGATGAAGTTCCAGATAAAGTCAACCCGGAAATTATCGATTGGTTAAAGCATCTCTAGAAAAAAATGTAGAGACGCGATATATCGCGTCTTTTATGAATACGAAAAATTAAACCGAAGCTTTTGTACTACCAAATTTAGTTTTCATAAAACTTACAAACCGTTTCCAATTTGCCCGTACAACTTTCCTATATGCCAGCATATGCACGAGAATAAATGCCACAAAAGTATAAGCTAACCAAAAATGCGAACTGCGGCCGACCGCAACCATTGCTTGATTTTGAGGAAAGATATCTGGTAAAAGAATCCCAAAGAATTTAACGTTATTATTTTTAAATGAATTTGATAAAAGGAAGCCAGTAATCGGGATTACCCACATAAAAAGATAAAGACTGGCATGTAATATAAATGTTTTCCACCATTGAGGGGTTAACTTTGGTGTACGTTTTGTATATTTACGCCACCACACCCGCAATAAGGTTAGAATCCGCCAAGTAAGTAATGCCATTGTCAGTATACCAATGGATTTATGAAAATCATATAAGGGGCTGCGGAGAGGTACTTCTCTTGCTAACCTTGCCATGAATGAACCTGTTATAAATAACAATAAATAGCAAGCTGCCATCCACCAGTGTACTGACATTAAATCCTTGAATGCTGAATTTACTCTAGATTTAGTGGTAGTTTTAGCTGGTTGTATTGCACTCATGGCACGACTTCTTTTTGACCGTTCAAATTACTTGCTTTACAATTTATGATTATATGCAAGTTAAGTAAATAGTCGATGAAAGTTTTATGAAAGATTTTTCATGATTGTAAATAATTGAATAATGTGGGCTGTACTATTCGGTTAGGGACAAATGAAAAACCCGGATTATCTAATAATCCGGGTTTTTAGTCTCCTCAACTATCTTTAACTGACAAGTATTGATAATGTAGAGAACCTGCCCATACAAGTTTTTTTATTGGTGAAAATTATTATTCACAAAAATTAATGTTATTCTTTTGGATAATCTTCAATATTATTTTTATTCTCTTGACTAGGGATATTTTCAGCAACTGAATTATCTGCAATTTCAGTTAGCTTTTCTGCACCTTCGGGAACAATAATAAATTCAGTTTCGCGTTCGGATTTTTGACCCCATTGGTCTAAAACATCTTTAATTAAGACTTCTTGCGTCCAAATTTTGGTGACAACAGTCAGAGGTAATGCGAGTACTAAGCCAAGGAAACCAAAGAAATTGAGGAAGAATAATTGGGCAATTAATGTCACAGCAGGTAACAGTGAAACTTGATGCGCCATAATCATCGGTGTAATAAAATTGCCTTCGGTTTGCTGGATGAGAAAGTAAAGACCGAATACAGCCACACTTTTCCAGGGTGCATCCAAAAGCGCGATCGCCATTGCCGGAACTACACTAATAGTGGGACCCAAGTTAGGTATCAAATTCGTGAAACCTGCGAGTACAGCCAAAGCCAAAGCCGAAGGAACCCGCAAAATCAACAAACCAATCATGCTCATTGTACCGACATAAAGCATTGCAATCCCAGCGCCAGTCACCCATCCTTCCAGGGATACTTCGCATTGGTTTAAAATGCCATCCACCCGTCGTCGATAAAATGACGGAAATAACCGTATAAATAATTTACGATACGCTTGCGGGTTCGCCAAAAACATTCCGATTAAAACTAACACCAGTAATATCTTGAGAACAGCTTCTAAAGAACCCGATAAAAACGCAAAAGAGCCACCCAGTACGCGGTTTACCACTGGCATTGCTTGCTTGATTAAGCTGTCAATATCGGGTATATACGGAGATAACTGTGCAGGGACGCGAGTTTTGAGTTGGTCAAGCCAATTATTAAATAGTTGTAACCCTTTCGGAACGCGATAGGTCAATTCGTTAAACTGCGTTACGAACGGTGGCACTACTAACAAGAAAAAACCAATAATAACGGCGAAAAAGATAACTACTGACAAAGTTACAGCCAATCCCCGCCGGACACCAGACCGCTGCAATCGCCGAGCTAATCGGTTTAAGGTAGTAGCAATTACAACTGCGGCAAATATCAGTAGCATTACATCTCGAATTTGCCACAAGATGTATAAAGAAAGAACAATAGCGATTAAGCCGATCCATTGACCTAAATTCAAGCCCTTACCCCCGATTGGCGAATTGTAATTTGCTCTCAACCTCGCTAGGTTAGCTGATTTTTAACACTTTCGCCTAGTATTCCATATCATTAATGCATGATGGGTATTTAATATAGTACGCGAGCAAGATGCAAGCCCGAAGGGCTGGCGCAAGCCGAAGCACTACCCCCCAAAAATTAATGATATCAAGCACTAGTGTCATCCAAGAAATAAAGATGAATATTAGTATTGTCTGGTTCTAAGATGCGAGACGGAAAAATAATTACTCAATTATATAATTAAGTGCGTTTGAAGAGCGCGATACGTGCCGTCAATAGCGCAGCCACAATTACAGTTGGGGATAAAACCATAACTAATGCGATCGCATTAGCCATCCCCGCAGTCAGTGTCACGTCATTCAAGCCGATGTTTATGGCTCCCGGCACCGCATCACCTGCTGAAATTGTTAGACTAGGAGCAAGATACTTGATTAGCGTCGAAATCAGCGCTGAGAGTAAAAAAACTTTGACTAGAAGCCCAAACTGGTTATTCATATGAAGTACGGCTATACGCATGTTTTTTTAGGGTGGACACGAAAGCAAATTTTCCAAAGTATTTTTACAATGTATGTAATTAACATTCCTTTACAAAGTTTCTCATAATCCTTGACTGTTGATACAAGTTGCGGTTTATTTGGGCTAATTTAAAGTTTACGGTAAATCAAAAAAGACTAATAACCAATTTGGAGGTTATGTAAATGCCAGTCGAGACTAATAATAAGAATAAAGCCAAACCGCCACGTTTTCGACAGTTTGGCGGCAGCTTTATTGTTTTACTAACGTTGCTGTTGGTATTAAATTTAGTTGTACCAAGCTTAACCGGACCAAAATTACCGCAGGTTCCCTACAGTGATTTTATTACGCAAGTACAAGCGGGTAAAGTTGACCGGGCAGTTGTTGGTAATGACCGGATTCAATATTCAATTAAGGCTACAGACCCCGAAGGTAAAGAAGTTGAGCAGGTATTTCAAACTACACCTGTAGCACTTGACCTCGAATTACCAAGAATTCTCCGCGACAACAAAGTTGAGTTTGCAGCACCCCTACCCGACCAAAATGGCTGGATTGGAACTCTATTAAGTTGGGTTTTACCACCGTTAATTTTTGTTGGTATTTGGGCATTTTTCCTCAACCGTCAAGGTGGTGGCCCCGCAGCGCTGACTGTTGGTAAAAGCAAAGCTCGCATTTACTCCGAAGGCAGTACGGGAGTAAAATTTGCTGATGTTGCTGGTATTGAAGAAGCCAAAGTCGAACTCGAAGAAGTTGTTGACTTCCTTAAAAACGCCGAGAAGTATACGCGCTTGGGTGCGAAGATTCCTAAAGGTGCGCTTTTAGTCGGGCCTCCAGGAACAGGTAAAACACTTTTAGCCAAAGCGATCGCTGGAGAAGCTGGTGTTCCTTTCTTCAGTATCTCTGGTTCGGAATTTATCGAGATGTTCGTCGGTGTTGGTGCTGCACGAGTGCGTGACTTGTTTGAACAAGCCAAAAAACAAGCACCTTGTATCGTCTTTATCGACGAGTTAGACGCTTTAGGAAAATCCCGTGCAGGTGCTGGTGGTTTTTACGGTGGCAACGACGAACGAGAACAAACCCTTAACCAGTTATTAACTGAAATGGATGGGTTTGATGACAATACAGGTGTAATTATCATTGCTGCAACCAACCGTCCCGAAGTCCTCGATGCGGCATTGCGTCGTCCCGGACGCTTCGACCGTCAGGTTGTCGTAGACCGTCCTGACAAAATCGGTCGGGAAGCGATTCTACGAGTTCATGCACGTAATGTGAAATTGGATGCAGATGCCGATTTAGCGGTAATTGGTACGCGAACTCCCGGTTTTGCTGGTGCAGATTTGGCGAATTTGGTCAACGAAGCGGCTTTGTTGGCTGCACGTCAAAACAACGATACAGTCAAAATGGCAGACTTTAACGAAGCCATCGAACGCGTTGTAGCTGGTTTAGAAAAGCGTTCTCGTATCCTCAATGAAACCGAGAAAAAGACCGTTGCTTATCACGAAGTCGGTCACGCCATTATTGGCGCTTTGATGCCCGGTGCGGGTAAAGTTGAGAAAATCTCGATTGTGCCTCGCGGTATAGGTGCGCTAGGATACACAATTCAGATGCCCGAAGAAGACCGCTTCTTGATGGTTGAAGATGAAATTCGCGGTAGAATTGCAACGCTTTTGGGCGGTCGATCGGCAGAGGAAACGATATTTGGCAAGGTATCTACTGGTGCTAGCGACGACATTCAAAAAGTCACCGAATTAGCCGAACGTTTCGTTACTGTGTATGGGATGAGTGACAAACTCGGCCCTGTGGCATTTGAAAAAGTGCAGCAGCAGTTTATGGAAGGATACGGCAACCCCCGTCGGTCGATTAGTCCCAAGGTTGCAGAAGAAATCGACCGTGAAGTAAAGATGATTATTGACAATGCTCATCACATTGCTTTAAGGATTCTCGAAGAAAACCGCGAGTTGTTGGAGACAACAGCCCAGGAATTGTTACAGAAGGAAGTTCTTGAAGGTAAGGAACTGCGAGCGAAACTCGAAGCAGCTATTGCACCTGCGGAAATGCTCGAATGGTTGCGGACGGGTAAGTTAGACCAAGACAGACCTTTGATGCAGTCTTTGATGAGTTAGTACTTATAGTAATAATAATGCTTGTTAAAGATGCTAAATTTAGCGTCTTTATAAGCATTATCTTCGTAAAGATATTCACTATAGAGGCACAGAGTACAAACAGAAAAGAGTAAAAGTTCCTATGTACGTAATTTCAAGGTTGCAACCAGTTTTCTAATTGTAAATTTTCAATATTTTCAAAATCTTTAATATTGTTGGTAACAATAATATCACCACGAGAACGTGCAACAGCCGCAATTAATGCATCTAGTTCACCTGTCGGCCTACCAATACTTCTAAGTTCGAGTTGTATTTTACCAAATTCTTCTGCTGCATCTACAGTAAAGGGTTCTAATGGTAATAATTCTACAAATGAAACTAATGTATCTAAATTCCTTTGAAACTGCCCAGAACAGTAAACACCTTTGTAAAGTTCAGCAACGATAATTGTGGATAGATAGCACTGACCGAAAAAACGGTTGAACTTTTGTACTGCCAAGCGATCGCCTTGGAGTAGTGCAATACAAATGTTAGTATCTAGTAAATACATTAGCTCTCCACTTGGTTGTCAAGCTTTATTTCTCTGCCTCTGTAGGTATGCCGTTTGGCATCTATTTCTGTAAATATTTCTATTAATTCTTGTTCATCTTTCCAGCCACCAAATAACTGATTAAGTTTTGCTAATCTTTGGTCATCAGTCAGAATTTCTTCTCTTGTATTGGCCGAGGGAACTTCCAACTCAACTAAAATTTCTATGTCATCAGGAATATGGTTCATTTGTTCTAACAGTTCGATAATTTGACCGCGTTTTATTGCTCTAACTTTCATTTTAAAGTTCCTCAATTATTTTTTGGATTTTCGCGTTTATCAAGTGGGTTTTATGCCCGTTGTAAATACACCACACTCATATATATAAATGTAATCTCATTTTAATTTTATATTATTTACCCTCTTCCATCAGTAGTTGGGCAATTTTTGCATGGTCTTGATTGATTTTTCGCAGTAGCGATCGCGGTTGTAATCGTCTAACTACTTGTCCATTATGGCTAATGCTTGCGAGGTATTTGTATAAATTACATCCATATTAAAATAAGTACATACGTTAATCTCCTCCAAAACTTTAGGAAAGCTTGCTTAAAATACAGTGTTTGTTCGGAAACCGCTGTCTACAAAGTTGAGTTAGATTGGGCAGATTAGGCAAACATGTTGTATCTGAAATGCCTCCTCTAAAAAAACAAGTTGAATAGCTCAATATTTTAGAAATGGATAGCGCCAAAGAATAGCCCTTTAGATCAAGAATAAGGCGGAATCGAAGATAGCAAACCGACTCGCATAAATAATCTTGCAAATACTTGAGAAAAATGTTCTAAGTAAGGAGATTTTAACCTCCATCGAAAGCCTAACTCAGTAGCATGTTTTAAAAGGTACTCGTAAGGTAAAGTGTACATTTCTCTAAAATTGACTACCAAAGCATCTCTATTATTGTCTGGGTTGGTTGGTGATGCAAGTAAATGCAATTCTTCAACTTTTGCTCTTAAAACATCGTTCCATCTACCCTTTTTCGCAAATGCTGGGTTAGCTTCCTCAAATTCACAGATGAAGTTAATTGTACACACAAGTACTTGACTCACCTTTTTATTGTCTAAGTCGCAGCTTTGAGTTAAAACAATTAAATCTAGTTCCTTTACTTCTATTTCTACCTCTTGAGTTTCGTTGTCTTTTTTTCCAAAAGTTGTCGGGTCAAATAATGGTACTGGTACGAGACACCCAGGTAGGTAATCACCTTGCCTGAGAGTCGGTTCATTAACCTGCACCCAGAAAGGGTCTATAGTCATTCTTCGTCTATAATATACGGCAGAGGTTTTGTACGCCCTTTAAACTGGGCACGCATAGTTATACGCTTCGAGCATTTGGGTGGAACTGGATTATAATCTAGTTCACGAGTACTTTCTAAATGTTCTGAATATTTTTGGCATCTATTCAAAACCCCAAGGATACTTTCGGTGATTTCTGCTAGCTGTCGTTCTTCTGGGCTTTGTAACCCAGATGTGGTTTTTGGTTCTAGAGGCATATCGCATTCCATCAACAAAATTATAAATATTTAGCGGTTAGTATGAAATTAACAATTAAATTTCAACATAGGTACGAATGTGAAAATTAAACATGCTATCAATCTACACAAAGGACTTACCTTTATATTGGTATTGGCGCTAATGTTTGTCTACCAAAATTTTACGTTTGGTCCTTGGGTTTATTTGGCGCTTCATGGCACTTACGGTATTATCTGGTTGTTTAAAGACCGTATTTACCCGGATAAACAATGGGAGCAAGAAGTTTCTATTGCACAGGGTATTTTTACTTTTTTCATAATATCTGTCTATTGGGTAGCCCCATTTATTTTGATTAGTAGCGGCACAGTACCATCACTTCCATTGGTTGCAGCAGCAATTTCTCTAAATATTTTCGGCGTATTTTTGCACTATGCCAGCGATGCTCAAAAATATTACACACTCAAATATCAACAAGGGTTAATTACAGAAGGGTTTTTCGCTCGTTGCCGCAATACGAATTATTTGGGAGAAGCATTAATTTATTTTTCTTTTGCCCTGCTGACACAACATTGGTTGCCATTTGCAATTTTGGGTGGTTTTGTATTCGGTGTATTTGTGCCAAATATGCTCAAAAAAGACCAATCGCTTTCACGTTATCCGGAGTTTGCTGAGTATAAAAGTCGCTCTGGGTTATTATTTCCAAGCTTATTTACACCAGATGCTAATTCTGACAAACCCGGTTCGCAACAGGTTTGAGAAATAGCAGAATATGGTGAATCTCCTGAACCTGTGACTTTTGAGTTAAACAGAAATGATTTAAAATTATCTATTGCAGAAGCAGAAAATAAACTCGCTAAATTTCAGCAAGTTGTACTGCCCATATTAAAGGAGATAATAGCGAACAACGCAGAAGAAGTTTTAAAAATTTTCCTTAAAGGTCATTGTTGAAGCTATTTCATGGAATACAAAAAATAAGATTATCCAAAATTAACATGTAGGGGCGGGGTCTCCCCGCCCTTACTATGGGACAATTTTTTAATTGGAGTCCTCATCAAAATTATATATAACAACGGGGAGACCCCGTATACCCATATATTATAAGGGCGGGGAGACCCCGCCCCTACGGGTATTATTATTTTTTACTTCCCTTTTTCCCTTCACGGTGATTTTGGGCTTGATTTAGTAGTGAATCCGCAAATGCGATCGCATCAATAGCCGATTTTCCCCCTGCTAACTGTGCTAATTCATCTCGACGCTGGGTCAAATTATCAAGGGCAACTACTCGCACGACAGTTCGTTCCTCTCCGTGCCCATTGTTTTCCTTTTTACCTTTAATTTCGTTTAAAACTTGCTTGGAAACCCGAAAATGCCTATCTGCCATCGCCGCTACTAGGGGTTGGTGAGTGACGCATAATACTTGTTGCTGGTGGCTGATTTGGTGAAGCTTATCAGCAATGCTTTGGGCTACTCTCCCCGATACCCCGACATCGATTTCGTCAAAGACCATTGTTGCTGGCGCATCGATTTGGGAAAAGCAGGTTTTTAAGGCAAGTAAAAAGCGGCTCATTTCTCCACCCGAAGCAGTTTCCGTCAATGGTTGCAGCGGTTCTCCGGGGTTGGGACTAAATAGAAAGCCAATTTTATCTGCACCGGCGGGGGTTGGGGATGTAGGGACAATTTCAACTTGGAATTGTACCTTTTCCATTGCTAAGGGTTTGAGTTCTTTAATTAATTCCGATTCTAATTGTGCCCCAGCTTTGCGACGAAATTGGGTTAACTTTTTGCACGCTTCGGTTAATTTGTCAAGACATACCTTTTCTTGTCGTTCTAACTTCTCAATCGATTGTTCGGAGTCGGTGAGGGCACTAAGTTCAGCTTGGGTGCGATTGTAATGGGCTAGAGCTTCGCCTAAAGAGGGACCGTACTTGCGGCAAATTTGCTTGAGTTCGCGGATGCGTTCTTCGACTTCTTCCAACCTAGCGGGGTCAGCTTCGAGTCCTTCGCCGTAGGTATTGATTTGGCGGGCAACTTCGGAAACTGCGGTTTGGGCATCGCGGATTAAATCTAAGAGGGGTTGGAGTTGCGAATCAAACTCAACCATATCAGTTAAAGTTTCTTCGCTGTCGCCTAATAAGTCGTTGACAGTTAGCGATTCGTTTTCGCTTTGATAAAGTGCTTGATAAATTTTGTAACTCATTTGCTGCAAATCGACGACGTG
>JANNFJ010000213.1:0-11696 GCA_031379725.1 Calothrix sp. OTE_75_metabat_31 | reverse complement strand
TTTAGAACGAGCAAATTTGACACAAGTACAAGCAATAAAAACCAATTTTGAAGAAGCGAAACTCACCGCAGCTTGTTTAGAAGCTTGGAATATTGATAGTACAACACAATTAAATGACGTTATTTGCGATTATATATATTTATTAAATAATCAAAGCGAACGTCGTCCCAGTAGTGGAGTATTTGCACCAGGAGAATTTACAAAATTTTTCCAAGTTGTTCTGAACACTGTTGATTTAATTTTCCGCAATGGTTTAGACTTACAAGCTTTATATACTGCACTTAGCGAAGTCAAAGCTACCAATCAAGATACGCACTTAGCAATCCGCAGCATTGAAAATAAAGGTGAAGGAATAGTCGTTGTCAAAGTCGAAGTTACCGAATCTGCTAATAAAAAGAAAATTCATTCTGAATTTACCCAAAGCTACCGAATCGCAATTGAAGCTATCGAAGCTACATACAAAACTCAATTACAAAGTAAAGACGAACAAATCGCTTTATATAGACAGCATCAAGCTGATTTAAAGCAGCTACTACAAATGTTTGCACCAGCGAAAAAAATAATCGAAGGTAAATTAGTTGTCTTGAAAATTGGACAAGGAGATTTAAGTACAGGGTTCCCAGTCACAGTACAAATAGCACATGAAGGAGCGAATCCATTTGTCGAATCTCTAGGTCAATTACCCCCTGCACCTGAATTAATTTTATTGTATAATCAATGGCAATCAGCTTATTATCGAACTTTACAAGTAAGCATCCGTTTAAATATTCCTGATACGCAAGTTACTAACATTAGCCGTCACAATTTTTTACAAGAATGCGCCGAATCAGCAGTAAATCTTCAACAAAATTTGAATCGCTGGTTAAATAATTCCGAAAGCTTTCGACCAATCAAAGAAAAACTCCTCGAACAGTTAATAACTTCTGAAGCAATTCGCGTAATTTTTCAAACTGAAGACCATTATTTGCAAAAATTTCCATTTCAACTTTGGAATTTTTTTGACAATTATCGCAATGCCGAATTTGCACTTGGGAATACAAGATTTAACCAAGTTAAAACAGTGAGTTCTTCTCAAAGCACAGTTAAAATATTAGCGATTCTTGGCAACAGCACGGGAATCGATATTCAAGCAGACCAAAAACTACTAAAAAAATTACCCAATTCCGAAGTTACCTTTTTAATCGAACCCCAAAGACAGCAAATCAACGATGGACTTTGGTCGCAACCGTGGGATATTTTATTTTTTGCTGGACACAGCTATACCGAATCAGGTGAAGTCGGAAAAATTCATATTAATAAGAATGAAACCCTAAGTATTTCTCAACTAAAAAATGCGCTTCAAAAAGCAATTGAACAAGGGTTAAAACTAGCAATATTTAATTCCTGCGACGGTTTAGGATTAGCCTTAAACCTAGCCGAATTACACATACCCCAAATAATAGTAATGCGCGAACCAGTACCCGATAAAGTTGCACAAGAGTTTTTAAAAAACTTTCTCAACGCATTTGCAAATGGTCAAACATTATATCAATCAGTCCGAGAAGCAAGAGAAAAACTCCAAGGATTAGAAAATGATTTTCCCTGTGCCACATGGTTGCCAGTAATTTTTCAAAATCCTGCCGAAATTCCACCGAAATGGGAAGATATATCTAATGGAAGATGAAATATTTACCCCCTTCTTAAAAAAGCAGGGTAATAGAATTAGACAGTATACGATTGTAATAAATAAATGAACTTTGCCTGTATTGCGGTCTTGCTGTGCCGGCAAGAGTAAATCGCAATATAGGCAAAGGAAGGTCTAAGACCACTGCTTTTTTCCAGATGAATGAAAACTGGTGAATCAGACCATTATTTATACAAAGACGTAACCCAAATTATTTTGGTTCCCAATCAAAACCCCTCCTCTTCCTCTGTGAACTCTGTGAACTCTGTGGTTTATTCCTCCTAAACCTTGCAACAAATACCACTTTTCAAGGAAAATTTAAGTAGGTTGGGTGTAGCGATAGCGCAACCCAACATCAATGATTAAATACCGAAGTAAAAATTGTCAGGATGGACATGAGGATTTCACGCCTACAGCAGGCTACACCAGCAGGTAGGATTATATAATGTTGGGTTACGCTTACGCTACAACGTCACATGCTACAACGGGGGGAACCCCCGCAACACAGTGACTCCCCAACCTACCATTACTACAAGTACGCAATACAAACTAATATATATACATATAGTCTAACTATGAATACTCAACCACAATCAACTCAAAAAATAATTGGCATCGCAGTAATTGGAACAGGATTCGGTCAAAAAGTCCACATCCCCGGATTCCAAGCACACCACCGCACCGAAATAGTCGCAGTTTACCATCGCAATTTAGAAAAAGCCCAACAAATTGCAGCCGCAAACAATATACCCCATGCTTGCGACACAATAACAGATATTCTCAATTTATCCCAAGTCCAAGCAGTTAGTATTTCAACACCACCATTCCTACATTACGAAATGGCAAAAGAAGTACTTAATGCAGGCAAACACCTACTATTAGAAAAACCCGTAACATTAAATGTAGACGAAGCAAAAGAACTTTATGAATTAGCTCAAAAAAAAGGAGTTATTGCCACCGTTGATTTTGAATTTCGCTTTGTACCCGGATGGCAATTTTTTGCAGAACTTTTATCTCAAGGATACGTTGGCAAAAAACGTTTAATAAAAATTAATTGGTTAGGTGCTTCCCGTGCAGACGCAACCCGTCCTTGGAATTGGTATTCACGTCAAGACCAAGGTGGTGGTGCATTGGGTTCTTTAGGTTCCCATGCATTTGATTATATCTACTGGCTATTCGGTTCAATACGCAAATTAAACGCCAATTTTACAACTGCGATTCCCCAACGTCCCGACCCAACAACTGGAGAATTGAAAACAGTAGATACCGACGATACCTGCATGTTAATGTTAGAATTAGCCGACGGTACACCCTGTCAAGTTTGTATTAGCGCCGTTGTTCATGCACCCCGTCCCCATTGTCTAGAAGTATATGGCGATCAGGGAACTTTAATATTAGAAAGCGAAAATCAAAAAGACTATATTCACGGTTTTCGCGTTTGGGGAAATCAAGTAGGTAAACCATATGCAGAAATAGAAATTCCCAACCATTTTATATTTCCGAAAAATTATGCTGATGGTCGAATTTCGGCATTTCTTCGCGTTGTTGATAAATGGGTCGAAGGAATTGACCGAGGTGAAGCGGTATCTCCTTCGTTACGTGAAGGAGTTTACTCGCAGTTATTGATGGATTTATCGCATAAGTCTAATTATGGTTCAACATGGGTAGAAGTGCCGGAATTACATAGCTTTTTGGACGATTAATTAATATTTAACTTTTGGTGGTTTGCCTTATTCTTACGACTTACTTAAAAGTATTACTGAGTCTTATTTTTGCTTGTGGGCTTTTGCGGACTTATGACAAGAGGTTTTTGATTATCGAGTGCCATATCGCTATATAACTGTAACGCCGAACGCCATACCAAGTAGCCTTCGGGAGTCAAATGCAACCCATCAGTACTGAACTCAGACCTTATATTTCCTTGATTACTGGTAAATAACGGTTGTAAATCTAGATATTTTATACCTTCTTTAATAGCAATATTATGTAATTGTTCATTAAGTTGACGAATACGACTATTGGGAATTGCGAGAAGTTTATCTCGTCCTTCCCAAGTTATTTCTTCTCCCCCATGCGGCAAAATGGACTGAAAGACAATTTGCGCTTTTGGATGTGTCTTCCGCAGGTATGCCATAATTTGACGCTGATTGTCTAAGATTTCGCTGTCGCTAACTCCGCGAATCAGGTCGTTAATACCAATCATCACAAAAATACTGTCCGGTTGAGTGCGATCGAATAAACTCAAACGTTTGAGTAATCCTAAACTAGTTTCCCCGGAAATGCCCTGATTAAGCCAATTTCGTGATTCTGGTAATAATTCGGTGGGAAACCACAGCGACAGCGAATCTCCAGCTAATACTGTTAAACGCTGGGGACGTTTTGTTGCAGCAACTCCCGCTTCAGTTTTCAGAATATCTAACCATTCTTGATAGCCAAGTTGATGTCGTTTACCTAGCACAGGTGCTGGACTTGGAGATGCAGCCAGGACTGGAATGGAAGTACTTACTTCGCTAAAGGCAGCAGTTGGGCGATAATGTCGCCAGAATAGCAAAATAACCGTCAACACGAGAGCGGCGTTGGTTAATAGCGAGAGAAAAGCCCAGACGGGGAATGTTTTTACAGGAGTTGTAGACACAAGCGGCAAATTCGACCAAATCTTTCAGTTGGATTTGATTATAAAACATCATTAGCGGTTATTGGTCACTTGTTAGTCGTCAGTAGTCAGTGGTCAGTGGTCAGTGGTCAGTGGTCAGGGGTCAGTTGTTAGTGGTCGGTTGTCAGTGGTCAGTGGTCAGTTGTTAGTGGTCGGTTGTCAGTGGTGTGAAGCTGCATAAAATTTTACTCCTCCTCGCTTGCGGGGAGGCTGTTTGATGGGGTTCTTTATTATGCAACTTGATATTAAATTGGCATTAGGAATCTACCAGTAACTACTGACCAATAACCAATGACCAATAACTATTGACCAATAACTATTGACCAATAACTACTGACCAATAACCAATGACCAATGACCACAGACTAATACTTACTTACCACCAACCGAAATGCGATCGCCAAATTCTTCGTTATAACCTTCTTCCCCATGTTCGTTAATATCGATACCTTGGTATTCTGCCTCTTCCTTGACGCGCAAGCCAACGGTGGCATCAACTATCTTCAGAATAATCAAAGTACCAACACCAGAAACAACGTAAGCGATCGCAACTGCACCAATTTGCACTAATAACTGCTTGGGGTTACCATACAATAAGCCACTGGCAGCACCCGCGTTAACTGTTGTGGTGGCAAATACACCCGCAAGAATCGCACCAACTGTGCCACCTACACCGTGAACAGGATAAGTATCCAAGGCATCATCGACTTGGAATTTATGCTTGAGGCTGACGGCATAGAAGCAAACAAAGGCAGTAATCCCACCAATCAAAATCGATGCCAGGGGTGTTACGTACCCAGCAGCAGGAGTAATACCTACCAAACCGGCAACAGCACCTGTGGCAGCACCAACGGCTGTTGGTTTTTTGCGTAACACTTTTTCGAGAATCAACCACACCAAAGCGGCGGCGGCGGCGGCTGTATTCGTTGCGACAAATGCCGAGGTTGCTAAAGCACCACTAGAGAGGGCACTTCCAGCGTTAAAACCAAACCAACCAAACCACAGCAAACCCGCACCCAACAAGATAAAGGGAACGTTATGCGGGGGACTCAAACGGTCGGGGTAACTTTTGCGAGGTCCGAGAACGATTGCTGCGACTAATGCCGATACACCCGAACTGATGTGGACGACAGTTCCACCAGCAAAGTCAAGGGCACCAATACCACCGTATAAACCAAGGAATCCGCCTTTTGCCCAAACCATGTGTGCCAAAGGTGAGTAAATAAACGTTGACCACAGTAGTACAAACAAAGAGTAAGCAGTGAAGTTCATTCTCTCGGCTATAGCACCGGAAATCAACGCTGGGGTAATGATGGCAAACATGGCTTGGTAAATCATGAATGCCTGGTGCGGAATAGTTCCGGCATAGGATGTCACATCCGCATATTTCGGATTGGCAGCTTTCAAAGCATCTTCATATGGCATGTGCGGTAAATAACCACTCACATCCAAGCCGACATTGCCAAACATCCATTGAACTCCACCAATAATGGCGTTACCTGGTGCAAAGGCTAAACTATAGCCCCATAAAATCCAGGTAACTCCCACGATTGCCATCAGTGCGAAGCTCATCATCAGCGTATTCAGGACGTTGCGCGATCGCACAAATCCACCGTAGAAGAAAGCTAGTCCTGGTGTCATCAATAACACCAAAGCTGACGATATCAGCATAAATGCTGTATCTCCTGCGGTTTGAGCGGCTGCGGCTGCGTCTGCTACTTTTTTCAAGTCATCAGCGGTAACTGTCGTCTGAGCAAGGGCATTGCCCATCAGGGGGCCGCTAAGGAGCAATAGGGCAATCGCCCCAATCGTCACTACTTTCTTCAACACTTTTCTTTGTTCCTGAAGTCCAGCTACTTTATGTTACTTACGTTTATTTTGAGTAAATTTGTACATTTTTTCTGTATCAAATGTTACTACCATATTTTGATTAACAAAAGGTTAATCAAAATATATGTCTTTTTATAGTTGCAATTTGTTAAAAAATGTATCTAAATATAAGACTGTTTCAAAAAATTAGATATGTCAGCGATATGCCTCCGGCTAACGCATATTGTTCGATGAGACTATAAAATATACTTTTATCTAGGGGCATACATAATAATTGCAACACTTGCTAAAGCTAAACAGCAACCTAATAAATCGTAGCGGTCGGGTGTAATACCATCAACTTTCCAGCCCCACAGCATTGCCATTGCAATAAATACACCACCGTAAGCTGCGTAAACGCGACCAAAGTTTGCAGGTTGAAATGTAGCAATAATGCCGTACATAGCTAAAGCGACTCCACCCAAAATTCCCCATATCATTGGCTTTCCTTGTCGCAACCACTGCCAAATCAGATAGCCACCCCCTAATTCAAATAGACCTGCCAAGATGAAATATATTAGCGACCTAAGTATCGGATTCAAATTTAAATCCCCAAACAAATTTTACAGATGCCACTGACGATTTAGAAGTATATTAAAAACGGATAAAAATTAAACTTTTCAAATGGCTATTAGCAGTTAGTGGTTAGCTTTTAGCGTTCTTGCCGCAGTACAACAACCATCACATAACGATTTTTTCTCTGTCCCACAGTATTATAGGGGCAGTTAGGTGTCGTGCCCCTACAATTAACCGATATCTCGTGTCGCCGAAGCGACATTTTCTCCCTTACAATCTAGAGGAATCGCCTTGCGGTGGCATCTTGCCATAGTGTGAGGAGTCAGAAAATCCAGTACTAGCTTCTTTTGAAAAACCGTTATAGGCTTCCATACCATGTTCGCTGATATCCAAACCTTCGATTTCCTCAGCAGCAGTAACGCGAATACCCAAAGTTGATTTGAGTGCGACCCAAAAAATAGTACTCAAAAGTACCGTCATTCCTCCGACAGTGACAATTCCCACAAGTTGGGGAATCAGCGTTGAGAATCCACCACCGAAAAATAAACCATGAGGTCCGACAGGTTTACCAGCTAAATCGACCAGCCAAGGATAACCACCAGGACCAACTGAGAATAATCCCACTGCTAAAGTACCCCAAATACCGCAAACCAAGTGTACGGAAGTTGCCCCAACGGGGTCGTCGATACCCAGACGGTCGAAGAAGGTGACAGAGAAAACAACAATGATGCCAGCAACTAAACCAATGAGAATCGAACTTGGGATACTAACATAAGCACAAGCGGCTGTAACTCCGACCAAACCCGCCAAAATCCCGTTAATAATCATCGATAAGTCGGGTTTTCCCAGATATAACCATGCAGTCACAGTTGCGGCAATTCCACCAACTGCACCTGACATATTAGTAGTTAGGGCAATATGAGTAATTGCTTTGGGGTCAGCTGCCATCACTGAACCTGGGTTAAAACCAAACCAACCCAACCAGAGAATTAAACAACCAAGAGTAGCAATACTCATATTATGGCCGGGTATTGCGATCGCTTGCTTCTCTTGATATTTACCAATGCGGGGCCCTAAGAAAGCCGCACCCATTAAAGCTGCCCAACCACCAACCGAGTGAACAACGGTAGAACCTGCAAAGTCAAAAAAGCCCATCTTCGCAAGCCAACCACCACCCCAAATCCAGTGCCCGGTAATTGGGTAAGCTATACCAACAAGTAGAAGGCTAAAAATTAAGAAGTCAACAAATTTAATTCGTTCAGCAACTGCACCAGAGACGATGGTGGCAGCAGTTCCAGCAAAAACTAATTGAAATAAAAATTTTGCTTCCAGAGGTACACCAGTCCAATTTAGAGAACCAAAAACACCTTTGTAAGCTTCACCCACAGCAGGACTGTTATCGGCAGGTAGAAAAAATCCACTTAACCCGATGAAGTCGTTGCCATCACCGAACATCAACCCAAAGCCAATCGACCAAAATGCAATTGTCGCTAATGCGAATACAATCAAGTTCTTAGCAAGGACGTTGACGGCGTTTTTCTGACGGCAGAACCCGGTTTCTAACATGCAGAATCCGGCATTCATGAAGAAAACTAGGAACGACGCGATCGCAACCCACAATGTATCCAGTGCAACCTTCAAGTCACCAGTACTTGGTCCTGCGGGTGTTTGTGCAACTGCGGCATAACCCCATGCCAGCACAATCATTGCGGCAAGGGGAATAGTAGCCTGCCAACTTGGTGATAAGCGTTTAATTGTGTTAAATAGCCGCCAGATAATTGAATTATATTTAGAAAAATTCAACGGTGAAGTTACATTCCGCTGATTTCTTCGTCTCCATTTTTTCGTTAGCTTGGGTTTTAACATTTTATTCTCAACAATACCTAACTACTACAGAACAGCAAAATGAAAATCAACCTCGAAAGTCAAATGCACAGAGTTTTAAAATGCTTTGTTTGTGATAAGTTGTATCTCAATGCCAGCATTTTAAAGCGGCAATATTGAAATCCGATGAGAATTTTCACACAACGTGAAAATCACATGCATCGAAAATCAAAAACTCATTTCATCCTGTTCGCTTCACAGACTAAATACAAAACAGGTTAAATTTTTCTTAAGACTTTATTATGAGGTTATTTTGGAAACAGTCAAGACTTCTTGATAAAGTCTTTAAAAAATTGATAAATACTCAGGATATTTAATACACCTTGTTGATGACCTGATAGTTTGGTT
Organism: Calothrix sp. OTE_75_metabat_31; assembly: GCA_031379725.1. GTDB lineage: Bacteria > Cyanobacteriota > Cyanobacteriia > Cyanobacteriales > Nostocaceae > JANNFJ01. Next base: position 2,763 of record JANNFJ010000213.1, on the reverse strand, counting down.
GCAAATTTTCAAATTTCCATCAAATCTAACGGATATATGCTTACATGCAATTTCTATTTCCACCATGTTGCAATTATTTTTGACTGCGACCTAGTTTTACATAAAAATTTACATGTATACATATCTAGTTAAAATTTATTAAGAGTTTTCATAAAACTCAAATCGATTAATATAGATTGTGTATTTTTAGACCTGGATAATTCTGTAACAGGTAATACCGTTTTTCTAGCCTCATCAGCTTTGGCACGATTTTTTACCCTAATGTTAGTGCTTGTATTAGTTGCTGTGTCAGGGTTTCTTGACTTGGCGAAAATTCAAAAACAAATTTATAAATTTTTAATAAAATGCTTGGGTCGTGACATCTGCGGCTTTAGAGTAAACCAAGAAATAAACGAACCGTAGGATAGGCGTCTCGCCTGTCAGATAAATACATAGGACAGGCGAGACGCCTATCCTACGGGATTCCGATGAAGGGTATTTTTTTAATTGGAATACTCTTATGGAGGATTTAATTTGCACTTATAATATATTCGCTTACATATTCTTCAAGTATTCCTGATATCCAACTTGTTTTAATTGAGACTGTTTATCTAAAACCGAATCGCGTAAATTACGGCGATATTCTTGAACCTTCGCCAGTAATTCGGGTTGATAGGTGGCAATAATTTGTACAGCAAGCAAACCAGCATTTTTAGCATTACCGATGGCAACAGTTGCCACGGGTATACCAGCAGGCATTTGCACAATCGAGTATAACGAATCAACACCTTGAAGGTGACGACTAGCAACCGGAACACCAATTACAGGTAACGGAGTTAACGACGCTACCATACCTGGGAGATGCGCCGCCCCACCAGCACCAGCTATAATCACTTTTAAACCGCGTTCATGTGCTGTTTTTGCATATTCAAACATCCGTTCTGGGGTACGATGAGCGCTAACGATAGCCACTTCGCAAGGTATGCCGAATTCTTCACAAACTGCGATCGCATCTTTCATAGTGGGCAAATCTGAATCGCTGCCCATGATAATACCGATAGACATAAGGTAGTAGGGAGTAGGGAGAATGGGGGAGGGGGAGAATGGGGGAGGGGGAGAAAGGGGGAGAGGCAAAAGAAAAAGGGGAAATAGCCTATTTTTCTGACCAATAGCCTGTACGGGCGGGTTTACGAATAATACTATATGAAAACGAGAAATTCTCATAAACCCGCCCCCCCAACGCAAAAAACCACCCCTCATGGACAAACCAAAAAATATCGCGCTTACTCCTACAGATATTATTAACGCCCGCATACCCGGCTACAAAGATTTACAGATGTTATTAATAAACGAGGGTATAGTCCAAAGAATGTTACCGATGGGAACGATTTTAAAAAGGGTTCCCCAAGATAACTTACAAATTATTGATGCCAGTGAAGATTGGATTTCATTAGGTGGTGTCGATTTGCAGATTAATGGCGCATTAGGATTAGCATTTCCCGAAATTAACGAACAAAATAGGCATATGCTACCCAAGATATGTGATTATCTTTGGAATTGTGGCATTGATGCATTTTTACCAACAATTGTGACAACCTCTGTCGAAAATATCCACCTTTCCCTAAAACTTATAGCCCAATTCAAGCAAACTGCTGCCACGCAAGACAAAAAAACAGCCGAAATATTAGGAGTACACCTAGAAGGCCCATTTTTAAACTACCAAAAACGTGGCGCACACCCACCGGAATATTTACTACCCTTAACAATCGCCGAAGTGAAACGAATTTTGGGCGATTATACCCATATCGTCAAAGTTATCACCCTCGCACCCGAATTAGATACCACAGGCGAAGTTATTCCCTATCTACGCGATAAAGGAATTATCGTCAGCTTCGGACATTCTCAAGCCACCGCAGCACAAGCCCAACAAGCATTCGCCGCTGGTGCAACAATGGTTACACATGCCTTTAACGCCATGCCCCCATTACACCACCGCGAACCTGGTTTACTAGGGGCTGTAATCACCAATCCACAGGTAATGTGCGGATTTATTGCCGACGGCGAGCATGTTTCGCCAATTATGTTAGATATATTACTACGTGCAAGTTATTACCAACAGGGTTTATTCTTAGTTAGCGATGCATTATCACCCTTGGGTTTAGCCGATGGCATTTATCCTTGGGATAGTCGGGAAATCGAAGTCAGAAACGGGACAGCGAGATTACCCGACGGGACATTATCGGGAACAACATTGCCGTTATTGGTAGGAGTGCAAAACTTGGTGAAATGGGGAATATGTGAAATTGGGAATGCGATCGCACTTTCTACTACTTCCCCGCGTCAAGCAATCGGCTTACTTAGTGATATTACTAATGCGAATGTTATAAATTTGCTGCGTTGGCATTTTGATGATGCAACCAATGAATTAACTTGGCAGCGGCTAATTTAAATTGTATCTGGGTCAATATTTAATTCTCGCAGTTTAGCAGATAATCGTTCGGCGCGTTGAGTTTCTTGTTCAGCACGTTGAGTTTCTTGTTCAGCGACTTCTTCAGGTGTTGGAACTAACTGCCCTTCGGGAGTAAAAAATCGTAATAATCCCCGATAAACTCCTAAGTATAATCCTAGCTGCTGACTCCATAAATGCCCTTGAGTATTGGGCTGTAAAGACTCATATTTCCCTTCGACTAAATGGAACCCAGCAAATTCTAAACTTTCTGGGTCGAACCAAAAATAATCTGGTGTACGGAAAATATCTTGGTAAAGTGTTTTCTTAAAATCTTT
>JANNFJ010000088.1:0-6025 GCA_031379725.1 Calothrix sp. OTE_75_metabat_31 | reverse complement strand
AATCGAGCCGAGGGTCTGGATCGCCTTGCGCTGCACGCTTAGTTGCCGGCTATCTTGTAAATAGCTCGATGCAAAAGCCTTAATATTTCTTCGCATCACCTATTTTTTTTCAGTATTTGTTAAGAAAGATACAATATATTAAATTATGTAAAATCAAGTAATCATTACAATCAAGATTATCCATTGCTTTATTGACACTTTAGTGCATATCTCCAGGAAAATTGCTGATGGAGGTTTGAAACAGGTTTAGGATGGGAATACTAAGAACAACCTTGAGCCTTTAAAAGAAAACGGCGATGGGGAGTGTCTCCAAAGGAAACTTGACTGTGGTATTGTTTCGCAAGCGTACTAATTTATTACTTGGTTCGACCCTTGTGGGTTTGATGTCTCTATGTTGGGCTTCGACAGTCGCAATTGCCCAAAATACTCTAGATGTCGATCCATCCGAGTTAACACCAACTTATCCTGCATCTGCACCACCTCCCAAGGAAGTGTCACCCGAAAAAACGCAACGTAGCACCGAAGAAATCGACTATCGGGTAAATGCGTTGCAACCTGATGTGACAGGTAATCTTTGGGTAGGTTCATGGCGAGGGTTATCGCGGATTGACCCCAATACTGGTAGAATTTTGGCGCGTGTGAGTTTACCTAATCTCGCTATTGGTGCATTAGCACAGGATAAAGTCGGAAGGCTGTGGGTCGGTACTTACGAAGGCTTGAAGCGGGTTGACCTGCGTACAAGTGAAATTACCGCACAAAATTTATTTTTGCCATCGAAGCGGGTTTTATCTTTATTAGTTGACAAACGCGGCTATTTATGGGCAGGAACCGATAACGGTTTAGCTTTGCTAAGTCCCGACAAAGGGCTAATTATGACCACTTTGAAAAATCTGCCTGGAGTAAGTGCTAATGCCATGACTTTAGACGCAGAGGGTCAGCTATGGGTAGGGACATTGGACGGTTTGATACGGGTCAATACTACAAATTCATATATTATGAAGCAGATAAATAACTTGCCCGGTGGAACCGTACAAACTCTAGCGATTAGTCCTCAAGGGTTGATTTGGGCAGGAATGCCAAATAATCTCCTTGTCGTCAACCCCAAAAATGGCATAGTATTGCGCTCAGTGACTCGTTTGCGTGGCAAAAATGTCACTTCGGTACGTTTTGCAAAAGATGGTAGCGTCTGGGTTGGTACTAACAACGGTTTATTAAGATTGAACCCGAATACTGGAGCGTTATTAGACCAAGTAGCAGGTTTACCGTCAAGCCGAGTTTTGGCAATTTCACCCGATACAGGGAATAAACTATGGGTGGGAACTAGCGAAGGTTTAGCTTGGTTAATGCCGAAAATGCCAAAAGCAAAAACTCATCTCGCTTTTAGTCGGGAAGTGAAGTGAAATGAGGGAGTAGGGAGTAGGAGGAAATAAAATAAATCCCCGATTTTTGATTTTGGGTTGGATTAAATCTAAAATTTAAGAACCCAAGCGATCGCAGTTTTTATTTGAAATACTTACCAGGAATAAATGTAGAGACGCGAAATTACAGGAATGAGAGACGCGTTCGTGCAGCGTGCCGATAAAGGCAAATTTCGCGTCTCTACATTAGACCTCACAATGTGTCTATAACTATGCGTTCCCTCAAATCCCGACTGTAGAGACGTTACATGTAACGTCTCTACATCAAAAACACGTTCCGTTGTCTATTGTAGATTTCTTCTATTCCCCCACTGCCCACTCCACACGGACTACTCCCTAATTCAAAAATGCCTGTCACTATTCAACAATTAATTAAGTGGAAACAACAAGGTCGAACAATTGTAGCGTTAACGGCGTGGGATTATATTATTGCCCAGTTGCTTGATGCTGCTGATGTCGATTTGATTTTGGTTGGTGATTCAATGGCAGTGGTACTAGGATATGAAACGACATTACCGATTACATTAGAAGAAATGCTTTACCACGCAAAAGCTGTACGTCGCGGGATTAAACGGGCTTTAATGGTGGTAGATTTACCATTTCTGACGTATACAGATATTCAACAAGCGATGTATTCGGCAGGTAGGGTACTTAAAGAAACCGGAGCGCAGGCAGTAAAATTAGAGGGTGCATATCCGGCAATGCTGGAAATAATTACGCGATTGGTGCAAGCTGGTATTCCCGTCATGGGACATGTGGGTTTAACTCCGCAGTCGGTGCATCAGCTTGGATTAAGACAGCAGGGGAAAACCGAGGAAGATGCCGAGAGAATTTTGAGGGAAGCGATCGCACTCGAACAAGCGGGTGTTTTTTCAATAGTTCTAGAGCATATCCCCGCCCAGTTAGCATTAGAAATTACCCAAAAGCTCAGTATTCCTACGATTGGGATTGGTGCAGGAGTACATTGTGATGGTCAAGTATTGGTAACTTCGGACGTGTTAGGATTTTCGGAGCGACAACCACCATTTGCTAAGGTTTATACTAATTTACGCGAACAGATTACCCAAGCAGTGCAAGATTTTAGTGCGGAAGTAAGAGCAGGGAAATTTCCAGAATAGAAATTAATGATATAGGCTAAGTACTATAATATAAAGTGAAATTTGGAGCAGTTGCATGATTCTCCAAGCCCATCCCACTCAAAAGAAAGAGCCAAGTATTAGTTGGGAAGCACTCCCAGAAGACTTTGTTTTACCTGACGACCCAGTGGAAAATAATCAACAACCCCTTCTAGCTGCGGCACTTACTGATGCTTTAGGAGCGGCAGGACGTATGCGATCGCAGATGCTAATCGTCTCTAATTTTGGATTAGTAGCCGTAGTCAATAAAAAAATCATTGTTAAAGCTCCCGACTGGCTTTACGTACCTCGCGTACAGCCTGTAGCTGGTGTAGTTCGTCGCAGCTATACCCCGAATTTAGAAGGAGAACCTGTTGCGATTGTAATGGAATTTCTTTCGGATACAGAGGGTGGAGAATTGTCAGTACGTTCTACACCACCCTATGGGAAACTTTATTTTTACGAAAAAATTCTCAAAGTTCCCACCTATGTTACATATGACCCCTACGAGCCAAGTTTAGAAGTGCGATGCTTGGAAAATGGGCAGTATGTTGGGCAACAAGCGGATGAAAATGGACGTTTCTGGATTCCTGAATTAGAGCTATTTCTCGGAACTTGGCAAGGTGAAAGATTGTGTCAAGTTACGAATTGGTTAAGGTGGTGGGATACAGAAGGAAATATGTTGTTGTGGAGTAGCGAACGTGCCGAACAAGAACGTCAACGTGCCGAACAGGAAAGTCAGCGTGCTGAACAAGAACGTCAGCGTGCCGAACAGGAAAGTCAGCGTGCCGAACAGGAAAGTCAACGTGCCGAACAAGAACGTCAGCGTGCCGATGTATTAGCTGCAAAGTTGCGCGAATTAGGTATCGACCCCACTGCCTAAATTCGATCGGTTTAATCTAATATGCCGTAGGGGCACGATACATCGTGCCCCTACAATATTGTTGGATAACGAAAAAATTTATATGTGCTACCCCTGATTCGTTAGCAACATCCCTAAAAGTTGTGGAGAATTTAAACCTCTCGATTCTTACAATTGAGATCGGGTTGCTATATAATCTAACAATTACTTTTTATTATTCTTCTGTCGGTTTAATAATACGTTGTTGCGCTAATTTTGATGGGTATCGATTAACTTCCATTAGCGCAAGTCGTTCAATAATTCGATCGTCACTATTAAAATCAAAGATACGTACAGTTACTTCTCCAATTTCTGTTATTGGTTGAATAGCTGCTTCATCTAAGCAAAAATGTTCTCCCCAAAAGTCCCGACGTGGATTAAAAAACCTGACAAGTTCGCCAGTACGCCAATTAATTGAACCTAAATCAGTGCCTTTTTGCAAGTTACAGAAAATACAACAAAAGCAAAGATTATCTTCTGTTGTAGAGCCACCGTGTTTTTCACTAATAATATGGTCAATTTGAAAGCTTACACCAATTGTGTCTGGAATAAAGCAGTATTCGCATAAATTTCCAGCACGTTCAGCAACCAAACGTCGTAATTCTCTAGTAATGTATGTACGAGACACAATAACTACTCAGCATCAATATACTTATAAGCGCGTGCTTTTGCCATTCTCATTATATGCTCTAAGCGAAGAAAATTATTAAGTTCTTCTTTTTCTTCTGAGGTTATTTCTCCCGTCTTGTGTTGATAAACGAGGTCTTCTAAACGTTCTTGCGCCGCTTCTGATAGCTTAAAATCTATAAGACTTTGAGGAGTAGTCCCAGCAGCAATAAATTCGATTATTTCGTCGTAAACTGTGGTTGTATTTATAGATGTGGTCATAAGTTTAACGCTTTGTTGCTAATATTTTACGCTGCTTTAACAAATTTTCCTATAGTTTGCGGTTCGGGTAGAGGTTCACCATCCTCTAAAGATGACTCAATTAACATTTCTAAAACTTCTTGGGCATTTTTTAAAGCTTCTTCGTAAGTATCTCCGTGAGTACACGGCTGATAGACATTTGTAAATTCAGGTAGCGAAACTACGTAACAGTTATCTTCATCTGACCATTGAATGACGATTGTATATTTCATCCTTCTGTTTCCTCTTGTTCTGCTGCTTCTATAGTAAGGTTAAAAATATTCGTAGGTTGGGTGGAACGAAGTGGAACCCAACAAATCCTGGAAAATGTTGGGTTTCGCTTTGCTGCACCCAACCTACACATCGAACTCTTTTAACTTGTTAGCAGCAAATTCGCGTACTTGGTCATCGGGATCATTAAGAGCGCGATCGCGTTTTCTCAAACTGCCAAACAAAAGCCGAAGCGCAGAAATATTCTAAAAATGTCCGATGCACAAAAGCGTAATAATCTGCACCCAAAAAACACAGCATAAAATTGCGAGTTCTGAGTTGATTCATCATCACCCTTGAAACTTCTCTCGGTTTATCAAAATCAATGCTTTTCAAATAATCAATAATCAGTTTCTCTAAATCATCTGCACTAATTAAATTACCAGCCAAACCTTTATCGCTAGTTTGCATAAAATAAGCAACTTGACGTAATATCGCTTGCTTATCTTTATAATCAATCGTCTTTGGGTCTAATCTTTTATCTTCGATTAAAGCACGTTCTACATCCCATTGATGCAATAATACCCGCGATGCTTGGTTATAAAGTTCTGCTCTATCTCGTGGTAATTCTTGGTTGCGGTTGAGAATTGCCATCATTGTTAGTAAAAGCGGGTTCCCTGCTAATTCTCGAATCGCTGAGAAAGTTTGAATTGCTTTTTGCAATCGTTCCCGTTTTCTCGCTTTATCTAGCTCGTCACTAAATGTTAAATCGTGCCATCTATTAATAAAATCTGTAATTTGCTCTGCGTCTAAATCTTGCAACATGAAGTGAGAAAAACCAGCATCGCGCAATCGTGTAGCTTTATAACCAATGATGCGAGAAGTTACAATTATCTGCACATTGCGATATTCGTTTGTGAAGCGATGAATATCAGTAATTACATCTTCGCGCTGTCCGGAGTCAAAGACTTCATCTAATCCATCAAACATTACCAATGCATTACCAGCCTTTAATTGTTCGTGGAGTTTATGCTGATTTAAATGATGAATTGCACCGCTACATTGATGGAAAAAATCTATAAAATTATGACATTCTTTATCTTTGCGTCGTCGCATGTAAGTCCGTAATTCAATCAACAAGGGTATGGGTTGAGAAATGATATTACTGAGGGGACTTCGTGCCCAATTCAACGCGAGGAATTGTAATAAAGTTGATTTACCTGAGCCAGGGTCGCCTAATATAACTGTATATTTATAGGTTTGCTTTTGGTTAAGGATATCTAAAACTAAACTTATTGGCTGTTCGATATAAACTTGTTTATGGCTTTCTAATTTATCTAATTCAATTGCTTCGATTTGATTCTTTTCAAAAAGCCGTTTTTGATGTTCTTTGGGTAGTTCGTATACTTGTGGTAAAGCTTGGTGAACTTCGCGGACGTTTTGAGCAATAAAGATTGACCACAATTTCAATCGAT
>JANNFJ010000023.1:0-3268 GCA_031379725.1 Calothrix sp. OTE_75_metabat_31 | reverse complement strand
TTGATATGAATGGGGAATTTTTCCTCGTCCAAGAATATATCCGTGGTTCGACTATTGCCCGTGAAATCCGCAAGACAGGCCCCAGAGATGAAGCTGCTGTGAAGCAGTTTTTGCGGGAAATACTGCCTGTATTGCAATACGTTCATAAACATCGTGTCATTCACCGAGATATTAAACCGCATAATTTGCTACGGTGCGATGATGATGGACGGTTGGTGCTAATTGATTTTGGTGCTGTTAAAGAAGAACTCATTAAAAATGTCGATAGTCCATCCAAAAGTGCAACTACCAATTTTGTCGGCACAATGGGTTTTGCACCACCCGAACAATTTTCACTGCGTCCAGTTTATGCTAGTGATATTTATGCAGTTGGGGTGACTTGTTTGTTTTTACTAACTGGTAAAGCACCGCTCGAATTTGACTACGACGCTCATAATGGGGAAATAGCTTGGCAAAAAGAAATCCAAATTAGCGAACATTTTGCCAAAGTTTTGAGCAAAATGGTGAAAATTCCTCTGGAGGAACGTTATAAAACTACTGAGGATGTGATGTGGGATTTAGGCATGGAAACCTATTTGCCAACCTTAAATAACTGTCTGAGTTCGCAGCGTCTTAGTGCGAGTAGCATGAGCAATAGTCAAGAAAGTCCCGAAGGCTATGCATCACCAATGGCCAGGACTGCTCAAGCAATTCGGGAATGGAGGGCAAAGTTGAACGAACGTAAGGCAAGAATGAAACCAAAATTACCATAAAGCTAGTGGTCAGTAGTTAGTAGTCAGTGGTCAGTAGTCAGTAACTATCGTTTTTCTATTACACAAATGTATTTTATTTTCCCCTACTCCCTACTCCCTACTCCCTACTCACCTAATTAATTACCGCCAATCGTCAATTACAAATACATCCGGACGACTATATCAATAATCATCACAAACGGAGGTTCAAGACGGCACTTGTACCCGTTGTGCTAAATCTTCTCCAAGTCGAGTGAAGTGGTTTGGATTCAGCGTCAGTAATATATTGACCTCAGCTTTGAGAGCAGCCTGGGCAATTATTGCATCAAAAATTCCGCCTCCTGGAAGATTTCGCGTAACCATGCAGGCGATTGCTTGTTGGTAATCATCAGCAGTGAGCGGAATGGCTACAAACAAATTCAGGTTCTCATCGATTAAACGTTTGGCTATCGTCGGCGAAATTGCTGGTCTTACAGGTAAACTAGTCAAAACTGAATAAAGTTCGGCAAAGGTATGGGTTGAGAGATAACTGTCAATTTGTTATTCTTGTACCTGTTGTAACCACGGTAAACAAGCAGTATGCCGAGGATGACTAACTTCAAAAGCTGCCATCAATACAGAGGTATCAAACAGGACTTTCATAATCTGCAATTAAGCGAGTGATTCGTTCTTCCCGCATTTGCGATGGCGGAAGTTTCTAAATTGCCAATTGGGGTAGATTGAACAACTAAAGCTGTTCCAACCCGGTATACGTGGGGTTCAGCATTCAATAAATTTTCGATGGCGGCTTTCAAAAAAGCTTCGGCACTTATGCCTTGCGTTGCGGCTTGGGCTATCAAGCGAGCTTCAATTTCTGGAGCTAATTCAAGCGTAATTGCCATTATTCCTTTATCTCCTTTGGTAACTCGATTATAACCAACCTGGTTATAGAGGTATATTAAGTTGCGACACTAATACCAACGCCAACTTTGCAGAATATGTTGTTGTACATGTAAATGCCGAACAAGTGTTTACTTAGCTTGTGCAACAAAAGGCGTTGAAATATGCTCGTGGGCAATTAACCACTGGTTATCCACTTGCTCCCAAATCAAAGTGTTGCGTCCACTGCCACTTATAGGTGAGCCATCTTGTAGAGTTCCAGTAATATTGAACGTTGAAACCGTCCAAATAACATCCCCGTTACGGTACACCAAAAAGCGATTTCCCAAGGACACAGTGAATTTAGAATAGTTACCCATAATCTTTGTCAATTCACGCTTATAAGCTTCCCATCCTTGGAAACCTTCAGCCGGCGGATTAAAATCGAAGCCGAATACACGTTCGTTATGCTGATAGAACTTTTCAGCCGTTGTAATATTCCAAGGTTTGTCGTTTGGAATGCTCCATGCTGCGTAATAGTCACCCAGCAACTGACGAAATTCTTCTATCTGTTGGGCAGACAAAGTTTGTTTAAATTGCAGTTGGGTAGCAGCTTGAGCAGGTTGACTGAGATTTGGGCAAATCGCACTCGTAGTTAGAATAACCAGCGCGGCAAGCAATAATAGCAATTTTTTGAACATGGGAATTTTTGCCTTAATAAAGGGAAAATTGAAAAATTTTGCCCCCACTTTATTAGGGGAGGGGGTTGTTTCTGGTCTAAATGCTTTGGAAATCCTCTACGCAGGTAGATTAGCTTTACCTGATAATTTAAATTAAAACGCATCGTATCGTATTGTCAATATGTAAACGGTACGATTTGTCTCGAATATAATAAAAAAGACTGTATCACTTGTGAAATAAAGTTTTAAGCCATGTCAGCCGAACTAGAAGCATCTTCCGAAGCAACGAAATCGTCTCCCGGTCGTCGTCGCAGCCAGCAATCGTATGCGGCGATAATGAAGGCAACGGTGGAACTGTTGGAAGAATGCGGCTATGGCGGAATTAATATCGAGGCTATAGCACGACGTGCGGGTGTCGGGAAGCAAACTATCTACCGCTGGTGGACGTGCAAAGCTGCGATTGTCATGGAAGCGTATTCGGCTCAAGCTGCGAAAACTGTTCCCATACCTGATACAGGTTCAGTTCATAGGGATTTACGGCAAGTTTTACAACAGTTATGTGAGGTGTTAAATACGACTGCTGGGTTAGCAATGACGAGTTTGATAGCTGAATCGCAAATTGACCCTAAAGTTGGGGTAGCATTCCGCGAACAGTTTATTAAAAGTCGGCGGGAGACGGTTCGTATCATTTTACAGCGAGGTATCGAACGCGGTGAAATTTGGGAAAATCTAAATTTGGAGTTAGCTATTGATATTTTTTATGGGGCTGTATGGTATCGATTATTGCTCAAACATGCACCGTTGGATGAGGATTTTACTATGGTAGTTGTTGATTTATTGATGCAGGGATTAGGAAGGGAGAAAGGGTAAGGGGAGAAGGATAAAAATTGATTTCAAAATTTTCTTAAACACAGTTTACAAGCGAAATCCCCGATGCCAGAGCCGGGGATTTTGGTTACACTTCGGGATTAATTTCATTTATCAAATCACTTAACCTTT
>JANNFJ010000017.1:0-1519 GCA_031379725.1 Calothrix sp. OTE_75_metabat_31 | reverse complement strand
ATTTTTAAATTTTGTAGCAAAATTAAAGCAAGTTTCCCCATCAGAAGTGGAACAAGTAATAGCAAGCTGTGATTTGAATACTGTAACAAAAAAGTTATGCGGGACACTTTCCAAGGGATATCAGCAAAGAGTTGGACTAGCTCAAGCTTTAATGGGGACGCCAACATTGGTAATTCTAGATGAACCTACTACAGGTTTTGACCCTGAACAACTAGAACATATAAAAAACTGTATTAAGACTACTTCTGCACAACAACTCTTTCTTTTTTCCAGCCATAGCTTGTCAGAAGTTGAAGCGCTTTGTAATAAAGTCGTGGTTATTAGAAATGGTCAAGTTATGTTGGAAACAAGCTTAGCAGATCTAGCTAGTAAGAATTCTTTAGAGCAAGTTTATTTTGAAACAGTTAGATAAGACATGTTAGGAACAATTTTTAATCGTGAGTTGAAAGCCTTACTACAAAGTTTTTCTAGCTATGTAATTCTATCTGTTTATTTTTTTCTATCAGGATTATTTTTCTTTTCTTACCTTGGAAATTTCAACAAACTGATTAGACAGCGCCTTGCCATGCCGGCTGCCGAACTTGCTAAACTCAATTTGAATGTTCAGGTTCTGGAATATTATTTTCATGTTCAAGTAATTCTTCTAATTATTTTTATTCCTATTTTAGCTATGAAATCGTTTGCAGAAGAGCGCAATGGAAATACCTGGGAGTTATTTCTAACATTGCCAATAAAAACAGGTAAAATTATCTTAGCAAAATTCTTGGCTAGCTATGTTTTTATTTTAATTATGATTGTATTGGGACTTTTTTATCCGGTCTTTCTATGTCTGACAGAATCATTGCAGTCCTATAGTCTAATTGGCGGCACCCTAGTTTGCCTCTTATCAGCCTATGCTTTTTTGGGAGTTGCTTTTGGTTGTGCTACCAATAGTGACCGTCAAATTCTTTCAGTATTACTAAGTCTGAGTATTTTATTGATTCTTTATTTTAGCTTTTCAGTAGCCAGTCATTCCAATGGAATAGTTGCGGAAGTAATTTCCAACATTTCTCCCCTGTACCATGCTAGGGATCTGATCAGGGGAATCATAAGTCTTAGTTCTATAACATATTTTATTTTATTAGGGACTCTTGGTATTTTAGTGAGCAAACGTTTTATAAATTATCAGTTCTGGAGATAATCTTGCTAGGACTACTTGGAACTATAATTTTTATATTTGGACTTCTAGCAGCCGCACTGCTTAGAAACTTTTCCCATTTGATCGTACTACTTCATCTAGGTTGTGGACTTATTTTATTAATAGTCTTTTTTTTAAGAAAAGGTCACTTTACCTTTAGCAGTAAACCATTTTTAGGAGAGCTTTTTTATTACAGCCTGCTTACTCTTATAACAATAGGTCTATACCTAGCTGCAGTTAAACTTGATATTAAACATAATTTGAATGCGCAAACTATTAGCGAACTTTCTTTGGAATCAAAAGCACTACTGAAACGATTAAGAATTCCAATAAAAATTTCTA
>JANNFJ010001433.1:0-9359 GCA_031379725.1 Calothrix sp. OTE_75_metabat_31 | reverse complement strand
CTCATACCTTGGTATAAACGTTCGACCCAACTGACTAGAGCATCGCCCGGTAGACCCAAGCCGACGGTAATACCCAAGGGCGAAGCACCCATTGCAGCTAGATCAGATAAATTCGCGGCTACTGCCCGCCAGCCTACATCTTCGGGCGATGTTGTAATTTCACTGAAGTGAATATTGTTAACTAATACATCGGTTGTGATTGCTAATGATTGTTCGGGATCTGTTTTTAGTACAGCAGCATCATCGCCAATAATATCTGGCGGGCAAAAGCGCTGTAAAATTGCTAAAAGTCCTTGTTCGCCAATCTCGCTCACTTTCATAAAACTTGATAATGTCTAATTTTAGAAAAATCTTAAATAATTTATTTTTTGATGACGTAGGGGCGGGGTCTCCCCGCCCTTATTATTCTCCCCGCCCTTATTATTCTTCCCGCCCTTATTATATGTATATATTTATCTCAACCAAATAGCAAACGTGCGTAGGATAGGCATCCTGCCTGTCCAAAAATAAGAGTAGGACAGGCAAGATGCCTATCCTACGGGATAATATATTTTATTTGCGTTTAAGCTTTTGGCTCAACCAAATTTTCTAAACCTTGGACGACTTTTGCTGATTCAATTTTGTCGCCAGCTTTGAGTTGGTCTAAAACTTCTTTACCTTCGGTCAGATAGCCAAAAATTGCATAACGACCATCTAAAAGATTGCGTCCGGCGGGAGTTAATTCGGGTTCAAATAAGAAGAAGAAAAACTGCGATGAACCACCGTTAACATCTTTCTCTGGACGGGCTAATGCCATTGCCCCAAATGAAGAGAATGGTAGGACGGGCATATCCGTATAACGTCCTGCTTCCTCTAGAGTAATACCGTAGCTTGGGGCTTTGTCACCCTCAACTAGTACTTCAAAGGGAATAGAACGATATTTTTGAGTTTTCGGGTCAATAAAACCAGCTTCTTTACCTTTGGGGCCATCTGGGTCGCCAGTTTGTAAAACGTATGATTCTTCCGAACGGGTAAATTCTAAACCGTTATAAAAACCACGTTCCACCAAATCGACAAAATTACCCGCAGTCACGGGTGCGCTGTAACCATCGACGACTACTGTCAGATCGCCTTTATTTGTTTTGATGGCGACAGTAGCCCGACCTTTGAGTTGAGGTAAATTGCTATATTCCTGGGGTATTTCAAAGGGGTAAGCCTTAACCATTAACTCTTCTAATTTCCCTACCGAATTTAAGACCTTAGCACGTTCTTCCCAGACCCTTTCTTTATCTTTGGCTTCTGAAACTTGTTTGAGTATCTCAACTCTTGATCTAATGTCAGCAATCAAGGTTTGGGCATTGCCTTGCTTTTCTTCGGGGATGCTAGCTAGTAATTTTTCTGGCTTGTCGATAATGCGCGATGCTTTTTTAAGGTCGGACGCGATCGCACTCCATCTTTTATTGGCACGCAACTGGTTAGAAATGTCTTCTAAAGCAGCTTGAAGAAGGCGTATGGGTTTATTATCGATGGGTAATGCGTAACGCAATAATGCTTTACCATCAGTAATAGCATTCCCAGCAGGTAGCCTTGCGTAGCTGGCAGGAGTCCACGCAACTGTAGTTATACTTAGAATTAGGGCTAGTGACAGCAGCACTTTGAGGAGGCTGCTTTTCAGTCTGGATTTTACGAACATAGAATAACTCAAACGCAAGCTGGTAGATTTTAACTGGGCATTTACCCACAATAATCTTCCCACGAGTGGAGTCGGTGCTTCATGTGATTAATTATGTTGACTCTCCCCGCCCCTAATGTCTGTGGCATAACCAAAGACCTCGAAAAATTAACCGACTATTAACGAGCAACAAAATCATAATTACTATAATTATCGCGCCGGGTGGACTGGGATGGACTAAAACCGTCGTTACGAGTGCGACGACGTAAATCGCCAACGTCGGGGGAAGCGTTGACTGCATCCTCAATGCGAATTTGTCCGGTTAACATCAATTCGCAAAGTGCATGATTCATTACTTGCATTCCCTCGCCAGTTCCGTCTTCCATCAGTTGGTAGACTTCGCTATCTTCACCTTTGAGTAAGTAATCTTGCATTGCGGGGGTATTGAGCAAAATTTCCATCGCGGCAGTACGTCGTCCATCTGTAGTCGGGATGAGTTGTTGAGCAATAACGGCAATAAGCGAATCAACTATTTGCACGCGCATTGCTGCTTGTTCGTCGGGGTTATAGATATTTAGCAGACGGTTAACCACTGCTTGAGCATTTTTAGTATGTAGTGTCCCTAAGACTAAATGTCCCGTTTGTGCTGCTTTGATAGCAGTATCGACGGTAATGCGATCGCGCATTTCGCCAATTAAGA
Organism: Calothrix sp. OTE_75_metabat_31; assembly: GCA_031379725.1. GTDB lineage: Bacteria > Cyanobacteriota > Cyanobacteriia > Cyanobacteriales > Nostocaceae > JANNFJ01. The sequence goes on along the minus strand of JANNFJ010001433.1, from coordinate 7,008 downwards.
TTACATCTGGGTCTTCACGCAACATAGACCGTAATGCATCGGGAAATTCGTTGGTAAGTAACCCAACTTCGCGCTGGCTGATTAAGCATTTTTGAGAAGTATGGACGTATTCAATTGGGTCTTCAAGCGTTACGATATGCTTTTGTGCTGTCTCGTTGAGAAACCGTAGCATTGCCGCTAACGTTGTCGATTTTCCCGAACCTGTTGGCCCCGTAACCAAGATTAGTCCTTGCTTTTTGGTGACAATATCTTTGAGTACGGCAGGTAAACGCAAGTTGTCTAAAGAAGGTACTTCTAAGGTAATTAACCGCAGCACCATTGCCCCACCTGTGAGAGTTTCAAAACAGTTAACCCGACAGCGCAAAAAACCAGGGTAAAAAATCCCCGTATCGAGTTCTTTGGTTTCGGCAAACCGTTGTCGCTGGAGTGGGGTCAAAATTTCAAAGAGGTAACCTTCAAATGCCTGTGGTGTAATTATTCCCCCTTTGTCATAAAGTACCATTTGTCCCCGCACCCGCAATCGCGGCACTTCCCCAACGCGAATGTGAATATCCGAAGCCTGCTGAGTGTGAGCATCGCGCACCATCTGCACAATTTTGACGAGGGTTTGCTTTTGCACGCTCATGGCTTGAAGCGGTAGTGGTGGTGGTGAAGGTAGTAATGGTAGTTTGGGTGTTTGACATGGGGACGCTAGAGATTCGTCCATTGCTGCTTCCTTTCGCGGATATCAGGTTGACATTTTATGGTTAACAAAGTTTTCACAGTTCAAAAGCAGATGACATAAGTTTAACTGCCTCTACTTCGTTTACCAGTGAACTTACTTAGACTATTACTTTTAATGTACATCTATCTTAGATAATCTCCACATCAACTGCATTATCTTCATAGTCATTTCATCAAAACCCTTACGTAGTGTGAATTCCTGGTGTTGGTCGCGTAGTTTTGGGGAAATTGCTCGTTGCTGGTTGTTAGTTGTTGATTGCTAGATAATAGGTGTTATTTATTGCCGATCAAATGTTAGAAATAATTAATTGAATGTGATTATTACTACTCACTAATCTCGAAGCTTCAGTATAAAAGGTTTAGCTTGATACAGTTGATGCTTAGACCTTAACCCTGTTTTAGATCCCATACCAACGACCAAAATGAATCCAATTAAACGCATCACCAACTGGTTAGAAACTACTGCTTGTGCCCCTGCATATAGTGGTTGGGTACTCGCGGGAATTTCAATTTGTTTTTTTGGGGCTGCGATCAATACGATGGCTGGCTGGTTGTACGTTATTAGTGGGGTAAGTTTGGCACTACTAAGTGTCTGTGCGATTTTACCCCCGCGATCGCTTGTGAGTTTGACAGTTCGTCGTCGTCCAATTATGCCTGTAACGGCGGGTGATGATTTGGTTGTGGAGTTGGAAATTATTAACCAATCGAAACAATCTGTTAGTTTGTTGAAAGTTGAGGATATACTGCCTCTCGTCTTGAAGCAAAAAGGCAATAAAAAACCGATTGAGCAATCAATCGGCGCTATAGCACCCCAAAATAGTCATCTTTGGCAATATTATTATCGTGCGGAGCGTCGAGGTGTTTATCGCTGGCAAACCGTAGAACTTAGAAGTGGTGCGCCATTTGGATTATTTTGGTGTTGCCGTTCCCGTCAATGTCCAGCAGAAGCTATTGTTTACCCGCAAGTTTTACCCCTAATTAGTTGCCCCTTAATCGATGAGATTGGTAGAGACGAAAGCCGCAAAAACCAACCCCAAGGTAATCCCAATGTATATGCCAGTGAAGGAACCGTGCGATCGCTTCGTCCTTACCGCATCGGCGACCCAATTCGTCTGGTTCATTGGCGCACTAGTGCCCGCAAAGGCGAATTGCGAGTTAGAGAATTTGAAATGGTGACGGGTGGACAGGATATAATAATTGCTCTAGATAGCGCCGTTAGTTGGAATGAGGAAAACTTTGAACAAGCAGTAATTTCCGCAGCTTCTTTGTATTTTTATGCACAGCGGCAGCAAATGAATGTGCAGTTATGGACAGCAAAAACGGGTTTAGTTCGAGGCGAACGTGCTGTTTTGGAAACTTTGGCAGCAGCAACACCTTTAGAAGATGCCTTTACACCCAATCTTCCCAATCATTCAATGATTTGGTTAACCGAAAATCCACTCTTGATGGCATCATTACCCATCGGCAGCCGTTGGGCACTATGGCAAACCCCATCATCCCACGGCGAAGTTATCAATCGAAACGCACCTGGCATAATTTTGCAGCAAGACGAACAATTACAAGTTCAATTGCAAAAACCGCTCAGTTCAACATTGGTGAGTAATTTTTTATAAGCAGTATTACTCACTAGATACTTATAGCGTTTCCCAGCCCCATGATGTATGGCAATTTTACACTCTTATAAGGGCGCAATGCCGCCAGCCCTTACAGATGTAGCTTATCGGCTTGGGAATTGCTATATAGGACTTACGCAAATACGCAAAATCTCTCCCAAACCCTCTTGACTCTGTGCCCTCTGTGCCTCTGCGGTCAATCTTTATCTACCTATTACGTAATACCAATTTAATATAAAGTTGCATAATATAGAACCCCACCCTAACCCTCCCCGCAAGCGGGGAGGGAAACGGATTTTCCCCTCCACGAAGCGCGGGGAGGGGATTAAGGGGTGGGGTAAAATTCTATGCAGCTTCACATAGAATTGGTATAAGTCCGAACTTAGTAATGACCAATGACCAATAACTAATGACCAATAACTAATAACTAATCACCAGATATCCCTAAGTTAGGATATGTAGGCTGCGGTACAATGCTAAGAAATATTTAAATAATGAGCGCCGATCCCATGATTTCATCAGAAGTTAGCAAAACATCCACTGATAAGAATTTAGAAGCAATGCGGCATTTTTCGGAACAATATGCTAAACGCACGGGTACTTACTTTTGTTCCGAACCTTCGGTGACAGCAGTTGTCATTGAAGGGCTTGCAAAGCATAAAGATGAATTAGGAGCGCCTTTATGCCCTTGCCGTCACTACGAAGACAAAGAAGCCGAAGTCGCTGCGACATTTTGGAATTGCCCCTGCGTGCCAATGCGCGAACGCAAAGAGTGCCACTGCATGTTATTCCTCACCGAAGATAATGAGTTTGCAGGTAGAGAACAAGAAATCTCGTTAGAAACCATTAAAGAAGTACGAGAAAGTATGGCATGAGCGAATTAATGCCCTTGGAGTTTTGGCAGGGTATAGAGCAATTCAACAGCGAACAGTTCTATGCCTGTCACGACACCTTAGAGGCTTTGTGGATTGAAGCCACAGAGCCAGAAAAAACCTTTTATCAAGGCATTTTACAAATTGCTGTAGCTTTGTATCATTTGGGTAATCGGAACTTACGCGGTGCAATGATTTTGCTTGGGGAAGGAAGCAACCGTTTGCGACGTTACCCATCTGTCTTTGCTCGTGTTGATGTAGACCAATTATTAGAACAAAGCGCTGCGCTGTTAAATTTTTTACAACAAACTGACCCTGGTGTATTGGTGAATCTAACTTTGGGTGTTGATGAAGCCCTACCAGTACCCAAAATTGCCTTGGTACAATAAAAACATTTAATTTTTATTTGTCTTCCCCCGCCGCACAACCTAAACCAGCGAAACATAAAAGATCCGTAAAGCGTCACTATTCCTAGTAAATGCAATAAATTTACTTGGGCAAAATCGCTTGTACCTGTAAAATCCGGGCAGGGCTATTTCTTTTTTAGAAATAAGCTGATTTGGCGTGCATGTGGCTAAGTACTATTTCTAGCGAGGATTCCAGATTGTGCTTTGAGTGTCTGGATATGCTACTAGAGATAGTAAAAAATGAAAACCGAAATTATAAATTTTAAATTCCTATGTTGACTCGGTATAAATTCCCTCAATCATTGCCCCATTCTTTAATGCGTCGTTTTAGTTTAGCTTTGGTATTACCTGCTGTAGTATTTGGTGCGATTGCATCCCCCAATCGTCTCCAACCAGCCACAGCACAAAACGCACCGAACCGCGCCCTGCAAATTAAATCAGATATTCAAGAATACGACGCGAAATCGCAAGTTGTAACTGCACGTGGCAACGTGCAAATGTTTTATACAGCACGCGGCATCCAAGCGACTGCTGCCCAAGCTCAATATTTCAGTCGCGAACGTCAAATTATCCTACGTGGAAACGTGTATGTTTTGCAGCAAGGTGGAAACAGTATTCGTGGCGATCAAGTTACATATTTAATTGACTCAGGTCGATTTATTGCCCAACCCCAAAGCGGTCGTCAAGTCGAATCAATATATATCGTTGAAGAGAGTGGAAATCCAACCACCCCAGCCCCAAGAACTCCAGCATTAAAAAAACGTAATTAAAAGTTACTAGTCCATGTCAAAAGTTCTGATAAGTTCAAAGAATCCGGGTAACTTTTACGAAACCCGGATTCTAGTCCTCTCGAAGGGGTCAGAATTAATAATATGGACTACTAATGATAAGGGTACGAAGCCAAATTTTTTTACCTCTTCCCCCTACTCCCTACTCCTTACTCCACACGGACTACTACTGTGAGAATTACTTTAGAGAATATCCACAAATCATACGGTAAACGAGCCATTGTTAACCGAGTTAGTATTTCAGTTTCCCAAGGGGAAATAGTCGGCTTATTAGGTCCGAATGGGGCTGGTAAAACCACTACTTTTTACATTGCAACTGGCTTAGAACAACCGAATCAGGGCAAAGTTTGGCTTGATAATTTAGATATTACCTCGTTCCCGATGCACAAACGGGCCCGCTTGGGTATCGGCTATTTGGCACAGGAAAACAGCGTTTTTCGCCAACTTTCGGTACGCGATAATATTCTTTTGGTACTCGAACAAACCAATGTACCGCGCTGGGAATGGTCGATGCGAATTGATACATTATTGCGGGAATTTCGCTTAGATAAAGTTGCCAGTAGTAAAGGGATTCAGCTTTCGGGGGGTGAACGTCGTCGGACTGAGTTAGCACGCGCTTTGGCAGCGGGACGCGAGGGACCAACGTTTTTGCTGTTAGATGAACCTTTTGCTGGGGTCGATCCGATTGCAGTTGCCGAGATTCAGCAAATAGTGGCAAAATTGCGCGATCGCAATATGGGCATTTTAATCACCGACCATAATGTACGGGAAACTTTGGCAATTACCGACCGGTCTTATATCATGCGTGAAGGACAAATTCTGGCTTCGGGTAATTCTGAGGAATTATACAATAATCCTCTGGTAAGACAATATTATTTAGGTGATAATTTCCAAGCTTAGAATTGTTAATATGGAAATTATACTTGTGATATTTACTACATATTTTTTAACTTAAACTTAATAAATTAACGCAACTTTCTAAAAGTCAACATCGAAAAATTTAATTAATAGTACTTTGGTAGCTAATTCCTTCTCGTAAACGAAGAATACAATTTAACTTGTATTGTTAATAAAGTAGTCGTAGGTATTAAATTAATCCAAATATAAAAATATAGCGATTGGTACTCAATTATGGGCAGGGAAACCCCGCCCCTACAAACCGCAGACCACCCTATAAAGGTTGCAGATGTTTAGTCTTAACCGCTTATGACATCAAAAAAAATCAAGTCGTTTTTTACGCTCAATTCGCTGCTGCCGTTCTCGATTATGGATCGGTATCTCATCGGTCAATTGTTACCACCGTTTTTATTTGGTGTCGGTGCTTTTGCCTCACTCGTCTTAGCAATCGATAGCTTATTTGAATTGATGCGGAAATTAGTAGAATCTGGACTTCCTCCAAGCATTGCCTTGAAGGTTGTTGTTTTACAATTACCCCGCAGTATGGTGTATGCCTTTCCGATGTCAACACTGTTGGCAACACTAATGACCTATAGCCGCCTTTCTGCAGAAAGCGAACTAGTAGCATTACGTAGCTGTGGGGTAAGCGTTTATCGAATGGTATTAACAGCAGTAATGTTGAGCTTAGTAATTACGGGTTTAACATTTATTTTTAACGAGCAAATTGTGCCCGCAGCTACCTACGAAGCTGGTATTACCCTCGAAAAAGCTCTCAAATCGGATCAACCAAAATATAAACGCGAAAATATCTTTTATCCTGAATACCGGGAAACCAAAGATAAAGATGGAAAAAAACAAAAAATCTTAACCCGTTTATTTTATGCCGATGAATTTGATGGCAAGCAAATGAAAGGTTTAACAATTATCGACCGTTCGGAAGGAAATGTTAAGCAAATCGTTGTATCGCAATCTGGAGAGTGGAATCCGTCAGAAAATATTTGGGATTTTTATAATGGAACGGCTTATTTAATTGAAGCTGATAATTCTTATGGTAAGATACTACGCTTCAAACGCCAAAAGATTGAATTGCCGCGCACACCACTAAGTTTAGCAGAACGCAGCCGCGACACTGAGGAAATGAACATTGCTCAATCATACGAACAGCTTGACTTGGAACGTCTGAGTGGTGACGACCAAAAAATTCGCAAGCTTAAAGTCCGCATTCACCAAAAAATCGCTTTTCCATTTGCCTGTGTTGTTTTTGGTTTAGTTGGTTCGGTTGTGGGAACTGTACCTCAACGGACTGGTAAAGCTGCAAGTTTTGGCACAAGCTTATTAGTTATTTTCTCTTACTATGTATTGTTAGTATTTACACGAGCGCTTGGAGATGCAGGGTTTTTATCTCCTATTGTTGCAGCTTGGTTGCCGAATGCGTTTGGTTTTGCGGCAGGTTTACTTTTCCTAGCAAGGGTAGCAAAACGATGATATTAGGGAGATAGTAGTACTCCATGTCATTAATTTTGATGGGTTGGTAAAATACTAAACCTCTCCCAACTCTTCCTTTGTGTCCTTTGTGGTAGTTATTCTTACCATCAAAACTAATGACATGAACTAGTAGTGGTAATAGTCATTAATTTTGGGGGGTTGTGGGGGGCGAGTGCGGGCGGTGTAAAAAAAAAAAGAGATAAGCTAGAACATAAAAAAAATT
>JANNFJ010001432.1:0-3056 GCA_031379725.1 Calothrix sp. OTE_75_metabat_31 | reverse complement strand
TTATATGAATGCTTGAGATAACGATTTTGACGCTGTTACGCTCTAACTAACTCAAAATATGCTCAGTAATTTCCGAAATGAATCAAATGTTACAGCAAATTATCCTACACAAACATTAAAAGATTAGTAGATAAATAATTTGTTCAAATCAAACCAATGTTAAGTATACCTGTAGTTGAGACATTACCGCGTTTTCCCAGGTTGCTGACTCCATTACCCGGACCGCGTGCGACAATGTTAGTAGAACGCGATCGCATTGTCACATCACCATCCTACACCCGCGATTATCCATTAGTAGTGGCACGGGGTCAAGGTTGTATGTTAGAAGACGTAGATGGAAACGTGTTTCTCGATATGACTGCTGGAATAGCGGTTACATCTACAGGTCATTGTCATCCTGAAGTAGTGCAAGCAATTCAAGAGCAATCAGCGAATTTACTGCATATGTCGGGTACAGATTTTTACTACGAGTCAATGGTGGAATTGGCTGAAAAGCTAGCAATTAGGTGTCCATTCCCCAATAAAGCACGTGTCTTTTTTAGCAATTCCGGTGCAGAATCCAACGAAGGTGCAATTAAATTAGCTCGATATCACACCAAACGCAACTTAATTATCGCATTCTTAGGAGCATTCCACGGACGCACCTACGGAGCAATGTCCTTGACAGGTTCTAAAACAGTGCAAAGAGCAAATTTTGGTGCTTTACTTCCAGGGGTGACACATATACCCTACGGTACTCATGCGAGTTTAGATTATTTAGAAAAGCAATTATTCACGACAATAGTACCACCCAACGAAGTCGCAGCAATTATCGTTGAAGCAATACAGGGAGAAGGTGGATATATAGTACCCGAAGATGGTTTTTTGCAACGTATCCGGGAAATTTGTGACAACCACGGTATTTTGATGATAGTCGATGAAGTGCAATCAGGGATGGGACGCACTGGAAAACTTTTTGCGATCGCGCATTGGGGCGTAATGCCAGATATTATTACTACAGCTAAAGGTATCGCTAGCGGTTTACCATTGGGTGCAATTCTCGCACGTTCAGAAATTATGACATGGCAACCGGGTTCTCACGCTACCACATTCGGAGGAAACCCGGTAGCCTGTGCTGCGGGAATTGCAACGTTGCGATTGTTAGAAGCAGGATTAATGGAAAATGCAACGCAGATGGGAGAATTGCTACAAGCTGGATTATTTAAATTACATCAACGGTTTAAGAAAATTTCATCACCACGGGGAAAAGGGTTGATGGTAGCAGTCGATGTGTTAGATGATGAAGGGAGTTTGGATAAGGAAAAGCGAACCCAGATTGTGCAACAAGCTTTTCATCGTGGATTATTATTACTCGGTTGCGGTCAAGCTGCAATTCGTTTCTGTCCCCCTTTAGTTATCGACAGCAAACAAATTCAAATTGCGTTAAACATTGTTGCTGACATATTGACAGAAATCAATTAATTCTCTCTGCGACTCTGCGACTCTGCGTGACAAAATCTTACCTCTTAAATAAGTGGATGGAACTCGTAAATATACTTAAAACCCTTACCAATGACAACTGACAACTGACAACTGACCAATTTATGAAACCAGAAAAAATCAAACAAATTTGGGAATCACTTTGGCAAGAATACATCAACCGAGTCAGCTATGCTCGTACCTACCAAGAAATGATAACTACTGTAGGTGGTACAATCGCAAACGACCATATTGCATTTCGTTCGCTACGTTTAGATATTGATACTAACCAAGGTAAAATTAACTTAGGAATAAAACTATTTGAACCACTATTAAATAACTTAGGTTACAAACAGGCAGGAGAATATACATTTCCCGAAACCCATTTATACGCACGTCATTACCAACATCCCCAACAAGCAGAATATGATTTACCCAAAATATTTCTTAGCGAATTGATAGTCGAAGAATTACCAAGCAATATAGCTGAAATGATTCAGTCAACTGTAAGCAGCGCAAACTTAGAATATTTTACCTATAATCCTGAAAATCCCCAAAAAATCTTCACCCGTCCTTGGACTCCACTTCATTCGGTTATCGAAACAGTCAACCAAGTTAGTCAGTATGGCGCTTGGATATTACTACATGGATACGCAGTCAACCATTTTACAGGTTATGTAAACCGTCAAAATACTCCCCAATATCCCGATATCGATTCAACCGCACTTGGTTTGAGTAAATTAGGTGTACCCATGAAAGCTGAAATTGAAGGTAATATCGCTGTCGGTTTGCGACAAACAGCAACCCACGCAGTCAGCGAAATGGTTACAGTTATTGATGACCAAACGCAAACAGAAATTCAAATACCTTGGACATATGCTTATTATGAAATAGCTCAACGTTATTTTGTCGAAGTTGAAGGTAAGCAAGAACTTTTTGATGCATTCTTGGGGGAAAACGCTCAAAATTTATTTGAAATGACGCGATTATTGAATTAAAAAAGAATAATTTGAGGGAACCGATAAAAATGATCGGGTAATTTTCCAGAATTAAAGATTCCTGGCATGATGTTTACAAGTAAATACCAATAACTGGAAAACATGAACCCCGACAGACCTCGTCCTTGGTGGCAACGCATACCGCTAACCCTGCAAATTTTAATTGCTTTGGTGCTTGCGATCGCACTCGGTATTGTTCTCGGTGCAGGCAATCCCAGCGCGGCGAATAAGTCTTTCATCGAACAGCTGGCAATTCCCGCAGAATTGATTCTCAAAGCCCTCCGTGCCCTCGCACCGCCATTAATTTTGATGGCTGTACTGCACACTTTTTTGACTGCGGAAATCCCCGGTACTGCGGGGAGAAAATTGGGAGTGCTGTTAATTACCAATACCACAGTGGCGATTTTCATCGGGCTTTTGGTGGCAAATACCATCCGTCCGGGGAGTTGGGGACGCTTAACCCCTCCACCCGGTGCAGACGTAGCCGCAACAACAAAGTTTGACCCTTGGGGACTTATTCAAGATGCTGTACCCAAGGCAATTCTCGAACCTTTGGTAAATAATAATGTTATTCAACTTATTGTCATTGCCCTTTGCTTT
>JANNFJ010001421.1:0-2241 GCA_031379725.1 Calothrix sp. OTE_75_metabat_31 | reverse complement strand
GCTTTATTTATGTTTGGGGATTACCCACTCGAATTTGGGCACAAGGAGGTAATTAGGGTATAGGGTGCGGGGTGTAGGGGAGAGGGAGATGGGGAGAGGGGGAGAGGGAGAGGGGGAGAGGGGGAGAGGGAGAGGAGAAGCAGTAGACCTAGAGACTGTAAGGGCGGGTTCACCAACCAACCTATCATCCCACAAAAAATCCTCATAAACCCGCCCGACCCCACCCCATACTCCCGACCCGACCCCACCCCATACTCCCTACTTCCCACTTCCTAATTTCTCAGAACGTGACTCAAGCCAAAGGGGAATAAAGATAACTGCTGCGATAATTAATAAGGCTAAAATCGCAAATTGACTTACCCAGGCAACTAGTTGTTCTAGAGAAACAACCTTACCCGCAAAGAATGCCAATGTCACCATGACACTACCCCAAGTTGCCGCACCGACAATGTTGACGAGAAAGAATTTCCAGAACGACATTCCCGCAATTCCTGCTAAAGGTGCCGAGAAAATTCGCAATAATGCCAAAAATCTACCGAAAAATACTGCTTTAGCATCGTTTTCACTAAATTTATCTTTAATACTTAAAATCCTTGGTTCGGAAATTCGCAACAAACTACCCAGTCGCACAAGCAGTGGTAAACCACCAACCCGACCAATCCAATATCCACAAATTCCGCCAATCGTAGCCCCTGCGATCGCATCCCCCAAAACTAGCCAGTAGTTTAACTCCTTGCTTCCTGCAAGAAAACCACCAACCAAAGTGACAGTCTCACCTGGAATTGGGATACCTAAATTTTCTAATAGAATTCCGACAAAAATTGCCCAGTATCCATACTGATGAGCAATTTCTTGGATGTTCTCCAATGAAATAAACTCCAATGACATCCAACACCGCCATATGTTACGATTTTTTGCTTTTGTTCTATCTTGACTGCTTTTCACCTTTAATGTCAAAAATTTCAAGGCCGAAAAAATAATATTCCTCCGTGTACTCTGTGCCTCCGTGGTCGTTACTCTTACTCTTCAAAACTCGTAACGTAGACCACTAGCATCACAATATACTTCCTTAGCTATATAATAATTCGTATGTATTATCTAATACTTAATGCCAGTGCCTTTTCAGTTGATAGTGAAAAACGAAATATCATCATTTAGAGTTAGCCACCAAAAATCATCCCCATCAAATCTAAAAAAATTATTAATAAATGTTCAACTATAATAATTTTAATTAGTATAAATATTAACTAGTATCATCAAAAATATTCGATAATTAAGTACTTTTACGTAAATAATCCAATACTTGTTTATAACAACTTCACAAAAGCACCAATTAATTATAAAAATTTAATGAAAGCAGCCAATGTTACTGAATTAAACATTTGCTTATGCCTATATTGAGGTAAGTTAATACAATTTATACGACACTAATACTTAAGCTCTTTCTCTAAACCTTGTAACTCCGAATCCCAGAATTATTGGGTAAAGTAATCGTTAAATGGTTAGGAAGAGTTACTATTTGTGTCATTTTTCTAATTTTGTGACCTGTTTCAACTACCCCAGTAAATTCATGAACTCATCGGAATCTCAAGTAATATTGTTTAAACCAACTGACCGCATTGACTTGCAAAGCGGTATAGCTTTAAATCAAAAAATGAATGAAATCACTCCTAATCCCAACCAACTATGGGTAATTGACTTAGCCGAAGTGAATTTTATGGATAGTTCTGGGTTAGTTCCCTTGGTAAACGGACTCAAAATGGCACGAACCAGTGGTTGTCGTTTGGTTCTGTGCAACGTCAAAACTCCTGTTAGACTAGTTTTAGAACTGACTCAACTCGATTCAGTATTTGAGATTTTCAACTCCTACGAAGATGCCCTGATCGCCAATAAAAATTAGGGCATAATTCCTTTAACTCTTTGATTTTGATGGAATCTTTGCCAAATCCAGCCACAATCTAATTTAATAGTACTCTTCGCTAGAAAATAACTTTGGCTATAAAGGTCAGGTAAGTAAAAGGACTAATCGCTTAAGTTATTTTTGCAGAAGATTGAATTTATGGTAATTCCCATATACATACATTTTCTCGGAAAGAGCATTCATTTCCTAGTAATGGTCTATGTCATTAATTTTAACTCTCTCGTGAGGCTTAAATCCCTTACTTCTTGAAGGATATCGTTGGCGATTCAGGGTATCACTCCTCATTTAACTTTTTCATTGTCCGATAGTATTGTAGGGGC
>JANNFJ010001417.1:0-8131 GCA_031379725.1 Calothrix sp. OTE_75_metabat_31 | reverse complement strand
CCTGTCCTCTGTGGTAAATATTTCTGTCACTATTGCATAAGTCATAAAACTTTAATTAGCTGCTTTATCAGCTTCTTTCGCAACTTTTTCCTTACGTTCGCTGTAGCGGTCAGTCAAATAATCAACCTCATGACGCAACAGCATTGTAAACTTATATAACTCTTCCATCACATCAACAACGCGATCGCGGTATGCCGAATCCTTCATCGTTCCATCTTCGTGAAACTCCTCATAAGCTTTCGCAACCGAAGATTGATTGGGAATCGTAAACATTCGCATCCAACGTCCCAAAATCCGTAACGTATTCACAGCATTAAACGACTGCGAACCCCCACTAACTTGCATCACAGCCAAAGTTCGACCCTGAGTTGGTCGCACCGAACCAATAGCAAGAGGAATCCAATCAATCTGGTTCTTCATAATTCCCGAAATATTGCCGTGCAACTCAGGTGATGACCAAACTTGTCCTTCCGACCACAAACTCAATTCCCGCAATTCTTGAACCTTGGGATGGGTATCAGGAACACTACCATAAATTGGTAATTCATGCGGGTTAAAAAACCGCACTTCTGCACCCATTTCTTCAATAATTCGAGCCGATTCTTCAGCGACAAGACGACTGTAGGAACGTTCCCGCAACGAACCATATAAAAACAATATTCGCGGTTTGTGGTCAAATCGAGCCATATTTCACTCAAATAATAATTGATTAATTCTTGATATCTTTGAACCCGTTGGAAAGTTGCCCGTATACTATGACTGCAATTTGCGCCCCCAAAATTGGTGCAACCCAATATAACCAGTGATGCTGCCAAATTCCCCCTACTAACGCAGGACCAAAGGAACGGACGGGATTCATGCTTGCACCCGTAATTGGCCCCATAAATGCAGCTTCCATACCCACCGTCAAGCCAATCGCTAATCCCGCAAACCCACTCGGTGCGCGTCTGTCAAGCCCAGAACCGAAAACTACGAACATCAAAATAAACGTGAGAACTGTTTCTAGGACAAACGATTGTACCCAGTTGCCATTGAGCGGTAATGTTGCCCCTAAATTCGCAACTTTGCCAAAGCTAATTCGCAATAATACTGAGGCTGCGATCGCCCCAACCGATTGTGCAAAAATATACGGCAATACTCGCCATTTGGAAAAGAATCCACTAGTCCAAAATGCCAATGTTACGGCTGGATTCAAGTGTGCGCCGCTTAAATGCCCAATCGAGTAAATCAATGCAGCCACAACTGCACCGAATACAAAGCTAATGCCGATGTGTGTAATTGCACCTTGACTGATGTCATTAACCATGATTGCACCAGTCCCAGCAAACACTAAAATAAAACTGCCAACACTTTCGGCAAGAATGTCACGTTTGTATTTCGATAATTCTTGAAAAAACAGCTTTACTGCTGAATCCCTTCGTTTGTTGGACTCCCCCTGTGAGTACCCTGCTTTCTCGGTTTTTTGAAGCATCTCCTTTTTAAATCTAAAAAACTGCCTGATTGGCTTTAACTGAGTGGATATTGACATATTCACAGGGAGCGTTAAAAAACGCAGATAGTTACAAATATAAAAAAGTATAACACTATCATTTCAATAAAAATTGATACGTTAATGTCAACGGCACTATACTATATAAATATTTATCAAAAAAACTTGATGGATTACTCGATATCAGGTTTTGTGAACAGGGATGACAGCAAATGACTAAACGAAAAGGTCGGGAAATAGTAAAGTCTCTAAGTAGTGAAAATTGATTCCGTAAAGTTTTTTGATTTCGTTGATTTGTCCTAGAATATGCTCTTTATTTATACTCTGATTGCTTTTAATTCCCACAATCATTGTATTTTTGCTTGTATGTTCAGCAGATATAAACTCAAAAACTTTAGTTTTATAGCCAGATAATTCAAGTAAAAGTGCCCTTAATCCATCGGTGACTATTTCCGATTGCCTTTCTAGCAAAATGCCAAATTTTAAGATATCCTTCAATACCATATTAGGATGAATCTCTTTTCTAACTTGCTTGTGGCAACATGGGGCTAGGATAATTAAAGAAGAATTAGATTGTATCCCTTTATAGATGGCATCATCGGTTGCAGTGTCGCACGCATGTAGTGCTATAGTAATATCTAATTTTTCTACAGTATAGTTATTAATATTTCCATGCTCGAAATGTAGGTTTTCAAAATTAACTGATTTGGCAATATTATTACAAAAATCGACTAAAGTTTTTCTATTTTCTATCCCAACAACTGATGCTTGCTTGTCTAAAATATTATTTAAAAAATCATATATTGCAAAGGTTAAGTATCCTTTACCCGAACCCATATCGACAACAGATATTTCACTTTGCGCTGCTAATTCTGATGATTCGACTAAGCCATGTACGATTTCAATAAACTTATTTATTTGTCTAAACTTATCTTCCATTAGTTTTGCAACATTACCCTGACTATTTGTAATGCCTAATGCTGTAAGGTATAGATTGTTTTGGGATTCAATATAACGTTTCTTCTGATGGTCATGCTCCTGGGGGACGGTATCAGCGGGATTAGTGAAAGTCGGCTTCATGAAAGATATTTTTGGCTGATTATTTTTGTTGTATTCAAGTTGAATATCTTGATTAATTGAAAATAATCTAACAGTTTTAAATTCAGTGCCAATTAAGGCTTTGATTAAATTGATTCCCTCTGAAATTGGATAATTTTTGACTATTTCCTTAGTTTTGTAAGAATATGTAAAAGAAAGTTGTATCTTTGATTTTAATTCAACTATTCTCGCAATAATTTTAGTTAGTCCGTCTTCTTTGCCGATATACTTTCCTAAAGTTAATCTAATAAATTCTTGATTTTCGATACTAGAGCTTAAAATTAACTCGAATTGCTCTTGTGTGTTGAGATTCATGATACAGCGTTTCTCAATAAGCGTGAGATATAGCAATTTTACATCAAGGTAGGGGCGCTCTTGCCTTGCACCCCTAGATATTAGATATCTTGTGGAAATTAATTATACGTTGCCCGAAACCCTAATGTAGAGACGTTACATGTAACGTCTCTACATTATTTTTAACAGATATCTATTGATTAACGATGCGATGATTTGGATATAACATTGTAACAGCGGCTAACGGAAGTTTTGCGACTGTCGAATAACTCAACTAATGCGGTGATGAGTTTTTCGGGTACTGTGTAATGAAAGCCACGAATAAATTCGTCCGTAGTAATGTCACCTTGAAAAAATTGTTTAGCGCGATCGCACTGTTGCCGAATTGCATCAAACCCAATCAGCTTCACAATAAATGTAGCGACGGGAGAATGTTGCAAATCGCTGTAATTACTTTTAGCGCGTCCAAATTTGAGCAAATTCCAGACTTCTCTTTCAATATTATTTTTCGGTTGGCAACTATTGACAACTTCTGGTAGGAAATGTTCGAGACGCAGAAATGTAAACCCTGATAGCGGTGCTTCTCCCATCATAATTACTAAGGGAATATCTAAACCGATTGCCAAGGAAATTGCTTCGATGAGGGCAATCGTCACCAGTTTCGATTCTAAATATAACTGGGCAATCTGAATATTCTGAATCGCACGAGATTGAAACAGCTTATAAATGCGATCGCACGGTTCCCCTTGAAACTGCCGAAAAATCACATTTGGTTTCAGCGACCCCATAAAACTTTCCATTTTCTGAATCGCTAGTCGGTAATCAGCGACACTATAAGAACCAGGGGTGCTGAGATTGTGGTTCGTTTCGGGTAATAAATTCCAAGTATTTGCTAAAAATCGCGCTGCACTGGGATGGGCAAAACTACTGACATCGCGGTTAGCAACGCGCACACCTTTAGTTACAGTTTCGCAAAGTTTGCGATCGCTCAAACCTAAATTGAACTTTTGATTAGTTAACCGCAAGCGTTGTAAAATGCGATCGCTTGCGGTCATTCCACTGTCACATGTGCCTCGAAATGGGATAGTCGCTTCAATACACGTAACTATCTGCATCAACAGGGGTGCTTTTACAAATGGTTCTAAAACTTTGGCTGCAACCAAAGCACTCAAAAACTCATTTTGTCCTGCGTAGGGGTTGAGTACTTGACCCGGAACAAATCCAAATACCGAAGTGACTATTCCAAATGTCAAATCGGCTGGCAAATCCGATTCTTTACGGATTGTTAAATGTCCGTCAATTTCCTTTGCAAACGGAGAAATGTAATAACCAACATTAAAATTGATACTCCAGTCAACTTGGACGTAAACCAGATCGTGAAATAACGCTGCTAAAACTTCGATGGGGTCTTTGCTGCCACCAACTTCAAAAATGTGCTGCGGGGTATGAAAAAATCGCCAAGGTCCTGTCATCGGTCGCACAATTAAGTCAGTAATTTCCGCAAGTTGAAGCGGCGCAATTTCCAAGTTGAGGCTTTCGGTTGCCCAGGTCAGCCGCTTTAAGCATTTTTCATACGCTTGTGCGCTATCCATCTGAAGTCCTCATTTTAAGCAGTTAAAAATTAAAGTTACATAAGAAGCGAAACTAACCTGTGCCTCTGTTTTACGATCCGACTGGAAATAATCCACTCGTTACACTTACTTAGTTCTTATCTATATATAAACTAATTTTGTTGTATCCTGTATCCGGCAAATTATGCAAATATCAATCAGTAATTTTACTTAATTATGATTTTAGACTTTAGATACAATACATTCTTTGAGAATAACACGGCTGATTACTCCTATGACTATCAATACTGCTCGGTTAAGGGAAAATCAGAAACCCGGTTTCTCCAAGAAACCGGGTTTCTAGCCTCCTCGACTATCCTTAACCGAGTAGTATTGCTATGACTATATATCTATATACGAAAATGTGGAAACGTTCCTGCAACGTCTCCACATTGGATGTTTCTTTGCGATAGAACAATAGTACTATGCAAATGCTTCAGATTTATAGCTAATATTGGCAGCTTTGAGGCGACGCAAGACTTCGTCCAAGCGATCGCAATCTGCAACTAAGCTAACGCGCACGTATCCCTCCCCACCTGCCCCAAAAGCATTGCCGGGAGTCAGTACCACGCCTGTTCTTTGCAATACATTTAAAGCAAAATCGGTCGAACTGATCCCCGGCGGACATGGAACCCATAAATACATAGTGGCTTGGGTTTTGGGCACATTCCAGCCTAGCTGCGATAACCCATTAATGAGGAAATCACGGCGGGTCTGGTAGCGATTTTGCACTTCCACCAGGTAGCTATCGGGTAGCTGTAATGCAGTTTCAGCAGCGGATTGCAAAGCTGCGAAAATCCCGTAATCCAAATTAGTCTTCAGCGTCCGCAATCCCTGAATAACGTGACGGTTGCCGACTACAAACCCGACGCGCCAACCTGCCATATTATAGGTTTTGGACATGGTGTGAAATTCGACACCAATATCTTTAGCACCGGGAATTTCTAACAAACTAGTGGGTTGATAGCCGTCAAACGCTAATTCGGCATAACACAAGTCATGAACGAGAAGAATTTCGTACTTGCGGGCAAAAGCGACAATTTCCTCGAAAAATTCGCGGGGTGCGGTGGCTGCCGTGGGGTTGCTAGGGTAATTAAAATAAAGTATTTTGGCTTTGCGTGCTACATCATCAGGTATTGCCGCTAAATCAATCAACCAGTTATTTTCGGGTTTAAGAATTAAGCTGTGAACTTGTCCCCCAGCAATCAGCGGCCCGCGAAAATGAACGGGGTACGACGGTGAAGGAACTAAAACCACATCACCGGGGTTAATATATGCCAATGCTAAATGTGCCAACCCTTCCTTTGAACCTAGCAAAGGCAGCGCTTCGCTATCGGGGTCGAGATTTACACCATAGCGGCGATGATACCAGTTTGTGATGGCACGGCGAAAATTTACAGTTCCTTCAAATGGCGGATATCCATGATTTGCAGGATTTTGCAAAGCCTTAATAGCCGCTTCCACAACAGGTGCTGGTGTTGCACCATCGGGGTTACCCATTCCCAAATCAATCAAATCCAAACCTTGTTCCCGTGCCTTGGTTTTGAGTTCATCCAACCGGGCAAACGGGTAAGCGGGCAATTTCTTAATTCTTTGTGCCGGGGTAATCCAATCCAAACTCATTCTTTAACCTCAGCACTCAAACCCCTAACCGAAACGCGATTCATAGTTATATCTATCGGTGCAGTAGTCGAAACCATCGCCGCCATTAACTGTTCGAGCGAAACTTTAAATGGTAGCCTGTGGATATCTGATTTTGGGTCAAGGGCAACGGATGCTGCAAGTTGCAACTGTTTAATAGTCACATTGCCCAATCCCAAATCATCCAAAGTACGCGGCAAGCCAATTTCTGAATAAAACTTTAATAATTGTTGCCGTGCCGAGGAAGCAAGTTGATTATCTTGAATCATCTCCTCCAAGCGCAATTGTACCAAAACTCCGAAAGCGACTTTCTCACCATGAATACTATGATGCCCGCCCAGGTGTGTCAACCCATTATGTACAGCATGTGCGGCAACAGTGCGACATTGTGCCCCACCCAGTCCGCCAATTACCCCTGCTAGCAGTACCGAAGCGTCAACAACATCACGCCAAGCTGTACCACCGGGTTCATTGAGGGCAGCAGCTGATTTTTGGAAGAGGATATCGCGTAAAACACGCGCTTGTTGCACAGCAGCTATAACAATAGACTGTTCTGAATGCCCACTGCTAACTGAGGCTTCATACCATTTAGCGATCGCATCCCCAATTCCGGCAACCAAAGTCCGTTGCGGTGCGGTTTGTACCAAATCGTAATCGAGAATCAGCAAATCGGGACAACGCGACAGTCCGACATCATACAGAAAAGCCCCATCATCGGAATACACATTCGATAAAGCAGTCCAACCAGCACAAGTTGCGGCTGAAGTTGGAATAGTCACCACAGGTAAATCCAACTGATAAGCAACTAACTTTGCTGTATCTAACGCTTTACCACCACCTACACCAATAATGATATCAGCTTTGTGTTCTGAGGCTGCTTTGCGTAAAGAATGCAAACTGGCTTCACTACAATCGGGACTGTAATAAGCTTGTTCAACATTGAGTGCTTTAGATGTAGTTAAAGGATGCAAAAATTTTTCGGTAACAGTTAGCGTTTGTTTGCCACCGATAATTAAGGGACGCTTACCCAAGCGGGCAATGTCATCCACACAGGAAGCTAACACTTGCGAACCGCGAATTACACGCGCTGGCGCAACTGTAAGGAATGATAACGAACTCGATGTTTGAGTAGACAATTCAGCTAAAGATTCGCTAGGCATATAACTTATTTATTAACAGTAACATTTGTGAGGAAGATGGGGATATCGGAGGTGTGGGGTGGGGCGGGGCGGGTTTATGTAGATTTCTCGCTATCGTATCAGTCTAGTCGTTAACCCGCCCTTACAGGCTTCCCCCTTGTTTCACTACTCCCTACTCCTTACTCCCTACTCCCTCAAGCGGTAGGCTTCGGCAATTGGGCTAATTTCTCATCGTAAATTTCGATTGCCATTTCAGACTCTTCTCGACTAGTTAAAGAACGTTTGACCTGACCTACATAAAGGGGGATTGAGACACCGGGTTCGGGATGTATAACTGTACGGGCGCGAATTGTCATTTGCTTGTCTCTAGTGACACCCGAACGACCGAAAGAATACAAGTCACTCGCAGCTTGACGCAAAGTCGCATCTAACTGCGTCGAGTTAATAATTTGCGGGATAGTAATAACTGTTTGTGATGCCCCGTTGTCATAAACTAACGTGTAGCGCAAAGCACCAGGAACCGCAGTCCGCGTTAGTGGTGCTAGGGATAAAGCAAACAAACCTCCTGTTATCACCAACACAAACCCGGTTGTCCCTACCAAGCGAAAGCGAATTCCCCATTTGAAAAGGAAACCCAAAACTGTCAGAACGGCCAGCACTAAAGTGGCGATACCCGCCCACTGAGTAAATTGAAGGAAATCCGATTGGAAGTGCATAAAGCAAAGCTTACCCAGGTATCTTAAATTTTCTTTACATAGATCTATTTTACTTGGATAAGGATAAATCAATCTAGGTAATTTGAAAATTAGGGAAATAAGTATTAATTTTTACTATTGAATTATTGAATTTCAAAAAAAATG
>JANNFJ010001396.1:0-7906 GCA_031379725.1 Calothrix sp. OTE_75_metabat_31 | reverse complement strand
CAAGCAAATGGGGCCTTCAACCCACAGCGCTTTAAGTCGTGCATTGCTCGATTTCTCTAATAATCTCGTACCTTATTTAACCGAACAGCGCTATGCTGGACGCTCGATTTATGCGGGTGGCGATGATGTCATGGCTTATACTAACTTGTGGGAGTGGGATAAGTGGTTGTGGGATATTCGGCAGTGTTTTCGGGGAGATAAAGACCCGAAAGGGGAGTTTAAAAACGATGGGGATTACTGGCAGTACGATTGTGACTCCAACGAGGCAATTACCAAACGTCCTTTGTTTACGATGGGACAGGATGCAACCATTAGTTTTGGGGTTGTAATTGCCCATCATTCGGTTCCTCTTGCGATCGCACTCGATAATATGTGGTTAGCAGAAAAACAAGCAAAGTCGCAGATTTTTTCCGATGGTCAAACCAAAGATGCCGTCACAGTGCGGGTTTTGTACGGCAATGGCAACATTATCCAAGCGACAGCTAAATTCGCGGTTTTTGAGCTTTGGCAAGGGTTAATCGATGTTTTTCCAGGGATTGAAGCGAGTATTTTCGAGCAAGCAGCAAACCTGTGGAATCAACATCCCGTACCACTTTTGAATGCAATCCAACCTTGGACGCAGGCATTTTGCGATCGCAGAGAACAGCTTAAAGGTGATGATACTCACAAACAACGGTTTCAAGAATATCTATCTAAGTTTCTTTTTGAATTATGGAGAACAACACCACCAGCAGAATTAACAATTGAAGTGCAAAATTGGCTGAAAATTGCCGCATTCGTCAAACGCAACCGCGAAATTAAATTGGGGGTAAAACATGATTTACTGGTATAGTATGATGCCTCTGGATGTGTTGTTATGCCGCGATGCCAAGCCGTTTTCACCAGGCGATCGCGCTTGGGCTAGTAGTGTATTTCCACCGAATGGACATAGTATAGCAGGTGCTTTGAGTGCTTTGACCAAACGCGGACGCGATAATAAATTTAAAATCGTCGGGCCTTTTTTCTGCCGTAATGCTGAAACATTATACTTTTCCCGTCCCTTGGGTTTTGTTGGCAGCACACCCTTAATACCTGTAGATTGGGATGAAAAATCACCCCTCCATCACATCAAAACCAATCCCCTCCAACCTCGTCCTTTAGTTCGACCATCTTGGCTAAAATTAGATGATGAGCAAGAATCTCTAAGTAACAAAGAAGTAAAATACAGGCAATATCTGCCATCGGAGATAGTAGCAAAATACTTAGAAAGCAGTAAAATTAACCCCGCAGATTGGCAAGTACAATATCCAGGTGAAGACCAACCTTGGGTAATTGAAACTCGTTCCCATAACCAAATGCAAGAAGGTTGTCGTCAAGTCAAAGATGCAGATGGTTATTTTGTCGAAAATGCGATTCGGATGCTACCAGGTTGGAGTTTAGCAATTGGTCTTGATATAGAAATCGACACACCCACTACATTCCGATTGGGTGGGGAAGGACATCAGGTATTGTTAGAAAGATGCGATAAATTAAGCGAACAATGGCAGCAATTACAAGCGATATCGGAGCATAATTTTAATTTTAATACCGAGTCGCATCGTCAATCAATTGCTTATTTAGTGACACCTGGAGTATTTGAACGTCAAGTTTTAGAGAATGGTAAAAATGTATCTCTATGTCAAGCGAAACCGTGGGAATGGAAGCTTGCACATAGAGCTAATAGCAATCAAGAAATAGGGGAATTAGTCAGCTTTGCCACTGATAAAGCTGTAGCAATTAGCTGTCGGTTTCGGGATAAGAAAGATGAACGCAAAAGTATTCCTGCACCACAGGTTTTTGCTGCTACAGCGGGGAGTTGTTATTATTTGAATTGTCCGCAAAAGTTGTTTCAAGATAACTTAGATAAAAAAGTAAATAATTGGAGGCAACTTGGTTATTCACAGTTCCTTTGGGTCAATTATGAATTATATACGTAGGGTGCGTTAGCGACAGCGTAACCCAACAAAAAGCTAATCGAGAGAACCAGATCCCCGACTTCTTTAAGGATACACTAGCAAATAAGGGGTAAGACCCCTGATTCCTAGCAGCATATAGCCTTATAGAGTGCCCCAAATCCCGCCCTACCATAGAATGGTAGGGCTAATAGCAACAAAGCCTGCTTAAAGCAGGCTTCGTTTCAATTAGCCCCAGGCTTCAAGCCTGGGGCGGTATGAGGGCAAGCGAGGGATCTAGTAACCCCTCATTAAAATCTATAAACTACAGGATAAATTATGAACTATCTAACTTACACATACTTGTTGACTCCATTACACACTGGTTCAAGTTCGCAAGCTGGAAACTTATTAGGAATTGCACGAGAAGCACAAACTGAGTTACCTTATATTCCCTCATCGTCTTTACGAGGTAAAATTCGCTCGACTCTTGAAGGAATCCCCTCGTTAAAATCAGAAGCTGGAACTTTTTTTGGTGAACGTATCAGGGATGGAAATCAACCAACCGAGGGTGAAGTTTGGTTCGCCGATGCAACATTACTATTCTTCCCTATTGCCTCTTTTAGCCATCAATATCTATGGATTACTTGCCCTTTGTGGTTGAGTCGTTGGTGTCGGTGGTCGCAAAATCAAGACATTCAAAATATGATTGATTTATGGAAAGGAGAATTACAAACTTCTAATAAAAAAGCAATTGCTTCGGTTAAAGGGAAACAAGTATTTCTCCAAGGTGCAATTCTTCAGGAATCAGAAATTATTCAACTTGATATCAAAGCAAGTTATTGGGACGCTTTCAAAGAACTACCTGATGGTAATAGTATTTTGGACTTGAAAGAGAAATTAATAATTTTAGCTGACCAAGATTGTGCTGCTTTGGTAGAAATTGGGTTACAGCGTGAAGTTCGGATTGCCTTGAAAGAAGATGAAAAAGTAGTCAGTGGTGGTTCGTTCCGTTCTGAAGAAGCAATTCCATCGGAAACTGTGATGTTTTTTCCTTGGGGAATCAAATCAAATAAAAGCGATATTCAAACAGAAAATGCTCGTGAATTGTTATTGCAAATTCTCAATGACCGCTTGCAATTTGGTGGACTCGAAGGTTTAGGTCGAGGTTGGACAGAAAATAAAACAGTTCCAGTAAATTCGTAAACTGAGGAAATAATTAATGTTGAAACTAGATACACGAGATTTTAGCCGTCATGCTTATAACGGACTTCTAGAAATAAAGAAATCTGTCCGTTCATCTGACCATAAAAAAGCCAGCGCTATCGTCCAAGGACTATCTGCATATATTTCTACTTGGGGTTTACACCGTCTTTGTGGAGATGGTTTGAAATATAGTGCTAAAGATGAAACTCGTTATAAAGGTCAAGTTTACCAAGAGTTTTTAAAAACATTACAAAAATTAAGTCAAGTTTCTTTTGCTCATGATGATGCAACTGGGTTAATTAATTTAGACTTACAAATCTACACCGGATTAAACCGTTTGGCAATTGAATTAGCACGGGAATGGTCATTTTGGGCTGTACCAATTTTAGGTGAGGCAGAACAAGAATGAATCGAAATAATCAATCTAGTCAACCGAATAGAGCAAAATTACCTGCTGATATTTGGCGTGAATTTATCCAAACTGAACTCAAAAATAAATCTAAAATTGGGACATTAATCGAAGCATCGGTTTATGGTGGATATGAGACTAAATCCCTGACTATTTATTTCGGAGACGAAGCAGTTTGTAAAAGCGCAAAAGGACAAGCTGAGACTATTAAGAGAAAACTCAACGACCAATTTGGATTAGCTTGCGATCGCATTACCTTTACTACAGGTTCTCCACCCACAACTGTTAAACCAACTACCATCATAAATAATACCAGTACCAGTAAATCAAAAAATCCCCTACAAGCATTATATTTTGTACAACCAAATCTTGCCGTTGAAAAAGATGAAGTACAACGAATGGAGATTTTAAAAGCTGCTGTCGAAGCTGAGAAAGCTTGTCTGTCAATCTATGCAAAGCTCAAAGAACGTACAATTAAACTTGCAGGCAATGAAGCCAATACCTTCAAAGTAACATTTAATTGGCGTTTGCGGGTTGGAGGAATGCGAGGATTTCGGGAATTATTATTACCCGTACTCCATCCTATATTTGGCATTCCTTATATTCCCGCTTCGACTTTGAAAGGTGCTGCACGTAATTGGGCAATAAAAAATGGTGCCTCTGAACAAGTTTATGAATTATTGGGAATGTTACAAGGTAAAAATGCCAAAGCTGCAAAAGTCGAATTTTTAGATGCATTTCCCACCAAATCTTGTTTACGCATTGATGTTGCTACACCTCAATGGTCGTGGACAAATAATGTAGTAAAATATCAACCTGTACCCCATTCGTTTATTAGCTTATATGAGCCTGAATTTTTAATTGGTTTACGTTCGACAGCAGCAGGAAACGCAGACCAAGAAGCAGTCTCAACCGTCAAACAATGGTTACAAAATGCCCTTGGAGATGGTATTGGTTCTCGTGTTAGTGGTGGTTACGGACGAGCATTAAATACCCTTACAAACTCAAATACTCGCTATAGTTATGAATTTGAATTATGGACGCAGGGAATGTATGGGAATCAAGGGAATATTGAATTTAGACCGACTGCAATACGTGGTATTGTTAGATATTGGTTCCGTGCGGTTGCTTTGAATTTGTATGATGTCCCAACTTGCCAAGAATTAGAAGCTAGATTATTTGGTCAATTAGGGAAACAAGGTAAGATTTCTATCAATACAAAAGTTAATTTACCATCTAGAACCGACCCTTATCGTTATACAGGAAGAATTTATTTAGAAGCAACAGAAGAAAAGTATTTAAATATAGCGAAAAAACTCATAATTTTAGCATCCCATTTAGGTGGATTCGGACGCGGTTCGCGTAGACCATTACATTTATTAGATAGAAGAATGCGCGGGTGTCATTGGGAAGTTAGCGATAATAATTATCCTTTAACATATGTTGAAAAACAATGGCGTGATTTTTTTGAAGAATTAAAAAATGCTTTTCAACAAATCCAATCACCAATAAATGCTTTTACAGGTAATTTAGGTACACCAGGTAAACGCAATCAAGATGTATTAGATATACATGCTCAAGTTTGGTTAGTTAATTCACCGGAAATTGTCCAACTTCAAAAAGTTAAAGATTGGCAAAGCGAAGGTGATTCTGCCCAAGTTCGAGGTGCAGCATTAAATCTACTTTATTCTGATGATAGATTTAAAGGTGAACGCAATAAAGACGGAATCAAAATTGGTAATCCTCATGTTGGTGGTTCATTAGGAACACCATCTTATGTTTGGATAAAGTCAATATTTCCTGATGCTAATTCGGGATATCAAGTAGTAACTATTTTTGGTTGCAATAACGAACAAAGACGTGTATTTGCTCAAGAAATAGAAAAGCTAAGGAAAAATGGTAAAGCGATTTTAGTATTTCCAAAAATACCAAATAATCAGCCGATTAAAATCGAAAAACCGCTAAAAAAATAATCGCATATTGCAACAGGAGGCATCTTAATACTACTCAGTTAGGGGAGAATCAGAAACCCGGATTCTTTAACAATACGGGTTTCTAGACCTCTCGACTATTTTTAACCAATAAGTACTGAGAGGCAACTCCTGTAATACATCATCAGGGGTAACGAGAGAATGCAAATCAACAATGAAGATAATTTTTATTATGAAATCAATATTAATTGTTACTATTGGAACTAGAGATTTAATGTTCCGAATTAAATCGGGAGAATGGTTTAATATTGGTGACGACCGAATGCAAAATGGAGATATCATCGGCGAACAAGCTGAGGTTATTTCTGATTTAGGTCTTGCTAATATTACTTTTAGAGATTTAACTAAGTATTTACTTGACAATTTAGAAACGCATCTAGAATATATTGCCCCTACCATCATTGGTAAACTCTTGACAGAAAAAGCAAATGAAATTGAAAAAGTTTATTTAATTGCAACCGACCAAAAATCAGAAGTACGTGAAAGAGAAAAAGATACTCTCTATGCAGCCGAATTACTCAAAAATTGGATACTGCATAAATTTGACCACATGAATCATGATTCTGTAGAAGTTATTACTCTAGGTGCTGATGGTACAAATCCCGCAAACTTTGAAGAAATGTTTCAATGGTGGAGAAAAACTTGGAAAAAAATTACAATTAAGCCCAGTCAGCCGATTTGGGTCTGTCTCAAAGGTGGAGTCGGTCAAACCTCCGAAGCATCAAGAATTTCGGGTTTGAGTTTATTCGGCGATCGCATTAATTTTTTTGAATTCCAGCAAAACACTAAAGCCAACCGTATCGGTATACCTTCAGATTATAGCGGCCCATTTTTGGGAACCAACTATCTTTGGGATAGAACCCAACAGCAAGCGTTAAAATTGTTACAGCGCTATGACTATGCTGAAGTCTATGACCTACTCCGACCCTACTTTCAAAGCCACAATTCTAACTTTGGTGCTGTACCCAATCTACTTAAAGCAGGTATAGCTTGGAACCAAGGACAGTTTGAAAGCTTTTTGAGTTTGGCAAGAAGTTCGATGAGTATTCCAGGGCAAATAGAGAAAACATTTTGGTGGATGGCTTACGAACAAGCTTATCTTGGTACGATTAGGTTAGAGCAGCAAAACACCACCGAAGCATTGCTACATAGCCATCGAGCAGTGGAAGGAGCTTTGTATGCTTGGGCGATCGCTTCCTTCCCAAATCATGTTACATCTAGACAAAATCAATTTCCAGACTTGCATAATTCAATTTTATCAATCTATCCATCTTTAAAGAGTTCTTTTAATTCAGGTACTGCAATAATTCCTTTGAAAAGTTGGGCTTTGGAATATCTATTAAATGCAGCGATTGTTGAAAGTAGAAATAGTACCGATTTCCGAGAGTTTTGGAAATCTGCACGCGAAATACGAAATAATTTGTCCCATCGTTTAGGAGGTATTTCCGAAAAAGAAGTTTTCCTAGCTTGGGGTACAGATATAGTCACCTCCGAACAGTGGCAAAAGCGAGTGCTTAATTGTTTGAATTTAATTTCCGGAAAGTCTTTTAAAAATTTAGCACAAGCAAGTATTTTTGCTCAGTTGCATAATTTGGTGATGAATAAGCTTAAAGATTACGAGTAAATATAGTAGGAATCCGGTTTGATTTATGTTGGTGTAGCCTGCGCTTTGCGCTTAAATATCTAAGTATATGTAGGGTGCGTTAGCGGCAGCGTAACGCACCGTTCCGAGGCCTTGGTGCGTTAGCGATTGCTAAAAATGCTTTACCTTCACTTCCACCACCGTCCCCATTAACGTGGGGGCAATAATTGAATGGAAACAAAAATTTATTAAAGAATGTAGCTGCTACGTTCGGAGCTTGCGTCCCCATTAACGTGGGGGCAATAATTGAATGGAAACATTTAAGATAAACAAGCCCCTTCTAGGACTTCCTAGGTCCCCATTAACGTGGGGGCAATAATTGAATGGAAACGGCAGCAGTATGACCCTAGCTGCCCCGAATATGTCCATAAGTCCCCATTAACGTGGGGGAATAATTCAATGGAAACAATGGTCTACCATTTTTGCGTTACCTACAATGTTTATAAAGACGCGAAATTTCGCGTCTCTACATTATTTTTTAGAGATGTCTAATTGTTCTGGTGTCGGTTGGTAATTTGATTGTGTGTTTAGCATAGTTTTTACCAATTTAAACAAAATTAAATCGTCTAAATTACAAATACACAAAATAAAAAGCCGCGAAACAATTGTTTCGCGGCTTCTAATGTGGTGTGAGGAGCTTAACTATTTATCATCATAGATCCAATGCCAGGGGGTCGCGCACCCTGTAACAGTTTTGGTAACGAAAAATTTTGATTCTGTACAAAAAAACACTTTACTTAAAGATTAC
>JANNFJ010001356.1:0-9584 GCA_031379725.1 Calothrix sp. OTE_75_metabat_31 | reverse complement strand
ATCCAGTTGAAGTATTTCCCGTTTGATACCATGCAGCAGGTTGATGTGGGTTTTCACCGTAACGTAAAGCTTGGATTTGTTGACCTGATAAGGCAAATGTTTCGGATAGAGACGTTACATGTAACGTCTCTACAAGATATGTAGATATAGCTTGGTCGTAACTAGCTGTATGCAAAAATCCTTTTAAAGCGCACTTTTGGCGAAATTCTAACGAGGGTGTGCCATCATTTTGACGTAACTCTTGTAAATACTCGTGATATTGACCAGGGTCGCACAAAACCGTTAAATGAGCAAAGTTTTTCGATGATGCCCTCAGCATAGCAGGCCCACCAATATCAATTTGCTCGACTGCTTCGTTGATTGTTACACCTGGTTTGGCAATCGTTTCTGCAAAAGGGTAAAGATTGACCACAACCAAATCAATGGGACGAATTTGATTATTTTCTAAATCTGTTACATGTTCGGGAATATCACGACGCGCTAAAATGCCTCCATGAATACGTGGATGTAGCGTCTTCACACGTCCCCCTAAAATCTCCGGCGAACCCGTATAATCGGCGACTTTAGTTACAGGTAAACCAGCAGCTTTTAAAGCTGTAGCTGTTCCTCCACTGCTGACTAAATCAAAGCCAAATTCTTCTACTAAATTTTTCGCAAGTTCGATTAAACCTGTTTTGTTTGATACACTCAGCAGTGCTAGACGCGCCATAATTCCCAAGTTCCCTGTAGTCAAATTTTAAGTTCGAGTAGAAGAATATTTTAGGGTAAAGGGAAAATAATAATTAAATAACTTCCAAAAAAAACGTATATTGGCATCCTGCCTGTCTTGAATATTAACCATTTGACAAGCCAAACGCTTATCCCAATACTACTTTTGTTAAGGATAGCCAAGGGGGCTAGAAACCCGGTATCTTCAAGATACCGGGTTTCTAATTTCCCCTTAACAAAAGCAGTATTGACGCTTATCCTACAAAAAAAACCGTATATTGGCATCCTGCTTAAAATATTAACTAATGACAAGCGAGACGCTTATCCTACGAGATAATTATATTTTCTATATTTTCATCCGATGACCTTAGAATCAATTACCATTCCCCCAAAAAATGGGCAAAGTCCAAAAAATTTAATCGTGATGCTACACGGTTGGGGTGCTTCTTCTGAAGATTTAGCATCATTAGCACCTTATTTAGATTTACCCAATTGTGCATTTGTGTTTCCCAATGCCCCCTATCCTTATCCCTATTCTCCCACTGGTAGGGCTTGGTATGACCTGCGGGTGGAAAATATGTACCAAGGTTTAAAAGAAAGTCGAGAAATATTAATCGGTTGGATACAGTCTTTAGAGGGAAGCACAAAAGTACCCTTATCCCAGACAATTTTAAGTGGGTTTTCCCAAGGAGGTGCAATGACAATGGACGTGGGGTTAGGTTTGCCTCTAGCTGGTTTAGTGGCAATGAGCGGATATTTACATGCCGATTTTACTACACCCCAGAATAATTATTTGGCTCCAGCTTTGATTATGCATGGCAAAAACGATAAAGTGATTCCTCTACAAGCTGCTATCAAAGCACGAGAAACATTGGAATCGCTAGGGATTGCGGTACAATATCAAGAGTTTGATGCCGAACATGAAATCAATATGGAAATGTTAGCGGTACTACGGAAGTTCCTTTTAAATATATTTCCGCAGTCTTAGTTACAAAATTTTTACAAAATCACGTAAAAATCCGGATAAAATTCACGAAAATCGCTGTCGTGAATGAGTAAGATATATTGGGTGGGTACGCAAACGCTGTTATTCATCCTAGCCGAACGCTGATAAAGGGAGGGGTAAGCATGATGGAAACTCTAAGCATTTCTAAAACCGAAATTGCTGCGATGACTGCACAAGATGTAGAAGAACTAGCTACTCGTCTTGAACAAGATAACTACAGCAATGCTTTTGAAGGTTTGAACGACTGGCATTTTCTGCGTGCGATCGCGTTTCAGCGTCCGGAGTTGGTTGAATCCTACATTCACCTTCTAGATTTAGAACCCTATGATGAAGCTTAAAGATAGTTTGTAGTCCGTTGTCCTTAGTCCGTAGGGTTGGGGAAATAATTAATTTTATTAATTCTACATTTCCTACTGACTACTGACCACTAACTACTGACCACTAACTCCCATCATGAATCATAAATCGAACCGGGTTCTTATTGGTATAGGTGGCGGTATTGCTGCTTATAAAGTTTGTGAGGTTGTTTCCACCCTGTTTAAACAAGGTGTGGAAGTAAGGGTAATTCTAACCAATTCCGCACAAAAATTTATCACACCGCTGACTTTATCAACGCTATCGCGCCATCCGGCGTATACTGATAATGACTTCTGGCAACCAAATAATACCCGTCCATTACATATCCACCTTGGAGAATGGGCGGATGTTTTTTTAATTGCCCCTTTAACGGCAAACACTCTAGCAAAATTATCTCACGGAATCGCTGATAACTTACTTACCAATACCGTCCTCGCATCTACTTGTCCCATATTAGTCGCACCCGCAATGAATACCGACATGTGGGAACAAGTTGCTGTTGGGCGCAATTGGCAAACCCTCGCAGGCGATTATCGTTATCATCAAATGGTCACAGCATCAGGGTTATTGGCGTGCGATCGCATTGGGAAAGGTAGAATGAGTGAACCATACGAAATCGTCACCTACATTCAATCTTTATTACATACCCAAGGAAAACGCGACCTAGCCAGAAAGCACATTTTAATTAGTGCAGGTGGAACCCGTGAATTTATCGATGCAGTCCGATTTATCGGCAATCCATCCACTGGGAAAATGGGGTTAGCTTTAGCACAAGCCGCATTACACCGAGGCGCAACTGTAACCCTCGTACATGGTGCCGCAACTTGGCAAGCGCCATTGGAAGTGAAAGCGATACCCGTGGATAGTGCGGAGTCAATGCGACAAAAAATGTTAGAAGAATTACCAAACGCCGATGTAATTATCATGTCCGCAGCTGTCGCCGATGTCAAACCAAGACATCGCAGTTTAGAAAAATTGCCCAAAACAGCCCTTCCCGAAAGTTTGCCAATAGTACCCGTACCCGATATTGTCGCCGAATTAGCAACCCGCAAACAACCGCATCAAAAGTTAATTGGTTTTGCAGCACAAACTGGTGATATTGTCAAGCCAGCTTTAGAGAAATTGCAGCGTAAAAACTTAGATGGAATAGTTGCCAATCCCATTGATAAACAAAATAGTGGATTTGGTAGCGACAACAATGAAGCGATATATATAGATAAACAAGGGAACCAGTTAAAAATTCCCCCTTGTTCCAAATTGCAAATGGCACATCATTTATTTGATGCAATAACGTCCGTCACGTAGGGGCGTTCTTCTCCCCGCCCTCATACCTTATACTCCCGTCTTTATATCATTGGTACACCAATTATCGATGTGGGGAAAACTCGAACAAAAATTGTTAGTTTTCCGAAATCGGCAGGACGAGGTTGTAGATATATTTAGATAAGCAAGCTATACCGAACCTTCTATACCGAAATTTCAAGGGGACTTACCCCACTATACAGTTTAAAAGCCTAGTCATTTTGACTGGGCTTTTAAATTTTATTTTCAAGCTAGTACAAATAGTAGGAATGGAAAGTAATAGCTAAAATATTCCGTTTCATTGTTTTTCTTGAGAACAATTGTTCAGTTAAGAAACATATACGTTCAACACCGTCAACTTATGCATTTGCTATTGGCAAATCATTATTAAGAAATGTAAAGAATTATTCGATTCGTGGCATAAAAGTATGGCTTCTATCGTAGTAAGAGTACGAGAAACTAATATAGAATTCGGAAGAATTATAAATTATGCATCAAGAATACATCGTTAATGACTAAGACGCAGCGATTTTCTCTCGAAGGTATTAGAAAACGACCCCTTTTTTGGGGTACAGCTTTGAGCATACCTATATTTATGCTGGTAACGTTAGTAAATCTCCAACCATTGGGACGTTTGGCATTGAGTCCGGTGCAATGTCAACTCAAAAAATGGAATTTACCGCAAACACCACCTAGAGATACATCGAAACGCTTGTCGGTACTCGTCCCCAGACCGTCGGTTACATGTTGCGAAAAAGATACATCGTGCCTTGATAATCAACTTTGGGGTGAAAACGAACCCATTGCAGACCAAAAAGGGCTGATAGCATCGATTGACCGCAGTTTACAATACCTACAGTCAGATGCCGCAGCTTCAGCATACAAAGATTATCCAGTTGAGGGAATTACACGCTCAAGCGTTTTGCTTTCTTTACAAAGATTTCGTCAAATTGTACTCACTAGTAAATCAGCAAAGCAACTGAATGCAGCAGTGAATCGGGAATTTACCCTTTACCAATCGATTGGTAGCGATAAAAAAGGAGGAGTGTTATTTACATCCTATTACGAACCAATTTATGAAGCAAGTCGCACATCCACCCCAGAATTTCGCTATCCTATATATCGGGTTCCACCCGATTTAGACTCGTGGCAACGACCCCATCCGACACGTCTCCAACTCGAAGGTGCAGACGCCTTGCAGGCAGATAAAGGCAAATTACGCGGATTACAAACATTTTGGTTCCGCGATCGCATGGAACCATATATGATGCAAATCCAAGGTTCAGCACGACTCCAACTCACTGACGGGACTCAAACCCACGTAGGATATGCTGGTAATACTGCATACGACTACAAAAGCATCGGACGCGAACTTGCCAACGACGGAAAAGTACCCTTGGAGGGTATGACAATGCCTCTTATTTTAGGGTATTTTCATAAATACCCCCAACAATTAAACGTCTACATTCCGCGAGATTCAAGCTTTGTATTTTTCAAAGAAAATTATGGTGTTCCCGCAACAGGTTCGATTTCCGTCCCACTCACAGCCGACCGTTCAATTGCTACCGACAAATCACTAATGCCTCCCGGTGCTTTAGCCTTAATTCGCGCTCATCTTGCCCTGGCATCCACAGGAGGCATAGAACATCGTGTAGTTAGTCGTTACGTACTCGACCAAGACGCAGGGGGTGCAATCAAAGGTGCGGGGAGAGTCGATTACTTCGCGGGTTCCGGGAAAATTGCAGGCGATCGCGCTGGTGTGACAGTTGGTCGCGGACAACTATTTTACTTGCTTCTCAAACCCAAAAGTTAATTTGTGATATGTAAATAATTAATAATACTTCTTTGGATAGATGCTAAATATTTAAATACATGAACTAAAAAATTTAGTTTACAGTCTTTGGATATTAGCTAAAAATTAACATCTTAAAAATTACCTTTCCCTAATCGTTATTTTTCGTTTAAATCACGTCAAATTGAACTACAACATATTTATTTACAAGCAATTAACTATGGTTACCTGTTTCGAGATAATTTTATAACGTTAAAACCGCAGAAAAGCTGATTTCATCAACTTAGTCCATACGTAAGTAATGTTTTATACGATTATCTTTTTATGAAATTTCTTTAGATTCTCAGAAATTATCAAGAGTTTTAGTATAAAGAAGTAGGAACCATAAAAAATATCTTTCGTCATAGAAAACTACCGATAAATACTTAATAAAATAGAGAATATTGCACCAATCGATACATTGAGAAGTTTTAAGTTTTAGTGAAAAATGCTAATAATCAGAAATAGTCTTATTTGAGTTTGTATATAAGAATGTTCCTCAATCAGTGAGAACCGTGATTTTTCTATTCGATATGAATAACTCGATGGGGGGTTTTATGGTCGGAATTTTAATTGATGCTGATTTGATACTCGAAGCTTTGATGAATCGAAACCAACTAATCGGAGATATTAGCGAATTATTTGATAGAGTAAATCCTTTGATAAAAATGTATGTTACGGATGTCGGATGGCAAAAAATACATAGTTATGCAAGTCGATTGCAAAACTCACAAGTTGCTCAAATTGTCATTGATTGGTTGCAAGAAAAAATTACAATTTGTACAGTTGATAGAAACATACTTCAGCAAGCACGAAATTCAGCTATCCAAGACTTTGAATCAGCCGTGGAATTTGCTTGTGCTAGCTACCAAGAATTTGACGCTATTGTTACCCATCGGCACGAAGATTTTGCATTTGCACCTGATAAATTTTGGATTTGGTCAGTTACAGATTTACGAGTCCGCACGCATCTAGAGAATCAGTTTCAAATAACTAATCAATTTAGTTGAATATTAAAATACTACTAATTATGCTTGGTTTGTACAAAAATTGCTTGATAAAATTAGTTAAATTATATTTAAATTTATGTTATTAACTTGACTTTCTTCATGAGGTTTAAATACTCGACTTATAAAGTTAAAGCTTTAAAAGACTTGCTTGAAAATGCTCCTTAAAAAAATCAAAATTTAAAACAGGAATCGAGGCAGAGCCTCTAGGAGAGCATTCCCATGCGGAGCGTAGGAACGAGGTATTGAGCTACACCCTACACTCCTAATACAGTTCGGTTAATGATTTTGATCCCCCCAACCCCCCTTATGAAGCCAGGGCTGTTTCATTTTCAAACAGAAAATCAGTCTAGCACACGGTATTGTAAGGGCGGGGTGAAGATCGCCCCTACGACTAACCTAAATTTAAACGAATAAATAAGACTTCGGTGATTTTTCTACAAAGAATGAAACAGCCCTGCCGCTTGCGGGGAGGGTACCCTGTAAGAAGCGCTACGCTCTATAGGGTGGGGTTCAATATTTATGCAACTTCATATTAAATTGGTATAACTCCCAATTACAATCCTGTTAAGACTTGAGTTAATTCTTTGGATAAATCAACGTCCGATTGTTGCTCTTTTGTAAATAACACTCCTGCCAAAAAATAGTAATCACCCGAATAAAAAGCCATTTGATTATTTCGCATTTCTTCAATGTGCTGTTTTACCTTGGGTTCGGAACTATAATAGCCAAATTTTAAAGGTAGGACGGTAAAATTTTGAACGCAATAATTATTTTCTTTAGCGTGGTCGATTGTACTCTTGGGATTTGAGTAACTCGAAACCAAAACCAGAGCGTTATCGTATCCTAAAGATAATAATTCATTGGTAATTGTAGCGCCATCGACACCACCAAACAATAACGGCATACAAATATCGTTATCGGGTGCGGGAAGGTAAGGGGGATTGGCAACAAGGCATTCTGCGTCGGGTCGGATAGATTCAAATAAAGACGAGTTATCGATTACATATTTATCATTAAGATTATATTCTTCAATGATTGAATTTGCCGTTTTCCAAGCTGATGGATTGAGTTCAAATCCATGAATTAACCCTTCAAAATTGTTGCGAAGTAACGAGTTGACGACTGGACTACCATCACCTGAACCAAATTCAACAACATATTCAAAATCTTCTTGATTTCTGAGGACAAAATTTTCCAAACAATTGGAATAGAAATTGGATTCTTCGGGACAGTAAAAAATGTCTTTCATAAATTCGGGGTGTGGGGGTATAGGGGTGTAGGGATATGGGACTGTAGGGAGTGAATGGGGTGGATGGAGTGAAGGAATAAATAACTTTTCTACTTTCTTTACACCCCTAAACCCTTACACCCTTCCCTCAGCAGTACGAATTGATTTGACTACTCCGCAAGCAGCGCGATCGCTCATTAATTTTTCTTGGTCGTATCCCAGCACTAGTTCCCATGCATCATTTGGATATCGATCAACTAAGGGTAATGCTACATCGTCAAGCATCCATTGACCGTGACGTTCGTCTTCACGGATGTGTAATTCCCAATAACCCATCGCTGCGTCTGATAATTCCAAGCGTTGCGCTGCGGTGAGATAATTACGGTATGCGGAGGGGCCCGCGACTTCAAAATAAGTTAAGGCACCACAATACTTTAAGTAATATCGTTTGCGTTCAGTGGTCAAAAAGTTATGATTCGCACAAGCTAGGACTTCCCAAGGAACCAAATTAAAATATCCCTCTGGTTCGGTGTTCATTCCGAACTCATTCAGCATTTGGGCAAAGTAGGTTGAATGCTTGCGATTATATCGACCGTTGCCGTACTCTTCGAGCAATACCTTTACTAGGGTACACTGAATCTCATTCGCTGTACCGCCAAGAATCCGCGATAAACGACTACCTTCAACTAAACCATCGAATGAACCGATAGCTAGTAGATGACGATAACCAGCTTCGCTCATTTCCTCACGGATGTAACGGGACTCCGCTGATAATTCTGGGTTTAGGTCATCTTTAACCCGGTCAATTAACGCTTGTTTGACATCCAACTGTTGGAGTGAAGCTACATCAATTTGCGCTAATTCCCAAGCTTGCCAAGAATCTTCAATATAATTGCGTACTTGTTGCAAGTATTGCGATCGCTCGTTTGTATAGCGTTGTAAATCATCATACCAAAAGAGATACAACCGATTCACCCGATACAAAATTCGTTGTAAAAATAGATGTGCTTCATCGTCACCGGAACCAGCTTGATAAGCGGCATATATTGCATCAAAGAGTGTATTTTCAAACTCGGTTGCAATGCTTCGTTCTGCACTAATTTTTCTATCTAAATTTTCAATAGCGAGCAATTCGATAAATTGCTGCTCGGCAATACCGTAATTATTAGCTGTTACTGTTGTGGTATCTACACCTTTCCCTTCAATATTAAAATGAGGGAATGTCAATAAATTGCTCTGCATGGAATTTGGAATTGCTGTATAAAGAAAGTAGAAATTATTTCCACTTCTAATACTAAGATTTCCATTTAATAGGTTTATTTACGTCTTTCTCCGGTTATAACCCTGATTCTGCCTATAGAGTGAGAGCGAAACTTCCGATCCCCGACTTCGTAAAAGTTGTCGGGGATCGAATTTATACAGTTTTTATTTAAGCACTCGAATTAGATAATAAACTGAAGTGCCCGTATCACCTCGAACCAATCATTTGCCTCGAAAATAATTGATTGTTCGCTTTGTAATTTTGCACCTGGATAAAAGGAATTTTGGTAAGCATCGGGTGGATGCTTGTATTGCACCTCAAGTTGGAAATGTTCGGGTAAAGGCTTTACTTGGGTACTTAGTGGCTGCTGCAATGCTTGCTCTACACCTGTTTCAATTAACTTAATCGCTTCTTCCGGATGGATTCCCCATACTGACTCACCAATGCCCTTTTTCGTGCTAACTGTATCAATATTTACGTCATGGGCTTTTACAGCTTCACATAAATTGGAATCTCCAGATACAAATACGACGGGGACTTTTTCATATGCAGCGGTCATTGCCATTAAATGGAACTCGGTTGTCGGTTGACCGTTGAGCGTAATCTGGTTCAATTTTTCACTGAGAGTATGTGCTAAAGGGTTGCCACCAGACCCAGAACGTGAGTGATAACCAACCAATATTAATGCAGCAAAGCTGCCATCCAACTCTTGCACCATGCTGTAAGGATGTCCGCTCCATCCTCGAATGAGTTGTGCTGGATAGGGCAATTGATAGGGGTCGAGATTTCTACCTGTATCATGAGCATCTTTGACGATAATTTCGGTTGCACCAGCAGTTATTGCCCCTTCACAAGCTGCAACAACTTCACGGGTCATCTGT
>JANNFJ010001346.1:0-1988 GCA_031379725.1 Calothrix sp. OTE_75_metabat_31 | reverse complement strand
GTTATTTGCACAAGGGGCAATTAGCCGCCAAATTCTCGATACGGCTGAAACTAATTTAGCGACTGCGAGGGAAGCGGTACGGCTGTCTGAGGCAAATATTCGCAGCGCTCAAGCAAATGTTAGCAGTGCCCAAGCTAGTGTGGGTAGTGCCCAAGCTGGTGTTAGTACGGCACAGGCAAATATTAATAGCGCCCAAGCAGGTGTAAAAAGTAGCCAAGCTAAGGTTCAACAGGTACAAACTCAACTCGGTCAAACTCTTCTACGTGCGCCAGTTTCAGGACTTGTTGCCGAGAAATTAACGCGGGTAGGAGATGTTACAGGTGTGCCCCCGCAAACGCAGACAGGTACAGTCGTGGTGGGAGGTTCGCAAAAGCTATTTTCGATTATTCAAGATGGCAAATTAGAACTACAAGCGCAAGTACCCGAAGTACAGTTAGCACAAATCAAAATTGGTGCAAATGTTGACATTACGTCCGAATCAGATAATCGGATTAAATTGAAAGGAAGAGTTCGGGCAATTGAACCTGTTGTTAACCAGCAACGACGGGAAGCAACAGTCAGAATTGATTTGCCATCGACAACTATATTAAAACCTGGCATGTTTGCTCGTGCTGCGATCGCAACGTCATTTGTGTCGGGTGTATCTGTTCCCCAAAAAGCCGTACAAACCCAATCGGAAGGTGAGACTGTTGTATTCATCCTAACGGGTGAAGACAACCGTAGTGATGGTTCGACTAAGGTAGACAAAGTTAGAGCGCAAAAAGTCGAAGTTGGAGAAATCCTCAACGGCAACAAGGTCGAAATCAAACGTGGATTAAGAATAGGCGATCGCGTAGTCATCGACGGTGCCGGATACGTTAAAGACGGTGACACAGTAAGAATTACTGATGGTCAGTAGTTAGTGGTCAATAGTCCTTACTATTTCTAACTCCCAACTCCTAACTCATAACTCCCAACTCCTAACTCCCAACTCCCTCATGTCTTTTAATATCTCTGCTTGGTCGATTAAAAAACCTGTTCCGACGATAGTTATATTTTTAATTTTGACGATAGTGGGTTGGTTCTCTTTTACCTCTTTAGGAATCGATACCAACCCCAATATTGACGTACCGACTGTTTCTGTCACAGTTTCACAACCCGGTGCAGGGCCTGCGGAATTAGAATCGCAAGTGACTAAGCAGATTGAAGATGCGGTTGCGGGGTTGGGGAATATCGACGAATTGCGTTCCACTGTTACCGATGGGTTGTCGAGAACAATAATCAGTTTTGTTTTGGGAACAAATAGCGATCGCGCAACGAATGATGTTCGTAATGCTGTTGCTCAAATCCGTCAAAGTCTCCCCCAAGATATTAACGACCCAATCGTACAACGGTTAGATTTTGCCGGTGGTCCGATTGTTACCTATGCTGTTAGGTCAGATCAGCTTTCGGTAGAGGAATTAAGTAACCTTGTAGACCAAACGATTAGTCGTGCTTTACTGTCAGTCAAGGGAGTCTCGCAAGTAAAACGGGTGGGTGG
The DNA here is from genome assembly GCA_031379725.1 of Calothrix sp. OTE_75_metabat_31. Taxonomy (GTDB): domain Bacteria; phylum Cyanobacteriota; class Cyanobacteriia; order Cyanobacteriales; family Nostocaceae; genus JANNFJ01. Next base: position 469 of record JANNFJ010001346.1, on the reverse strand, counting down.
GGTAAACAGAGAGATTCGTATTAACCTTGACCCTAATCGGTTGCAAGCTGTAGGTATTACTGCAACGAGAGTAAACGACCAAATCCGCGCTTTAAATACTAACTTACCTGGTGGACGTGCGGAGATTGGTGGTAGCGAACAAAGCATTCGGACTCTTGGTAGTGCAAAAACTGTTAATGAACTTAGAAATTATGAAATAGTACTGCCAAATGGCGGTTCTGTACCCTTGTCGAGCTTGGGAACCGTCGAAGATAAATTTGGTGATGTGCGGCAAGCAGCACGTTTGAATAATCAACCTGTTGTTGCATTCCAAGTATTACGAAGCACGGGTAGCGTTACAGTCACGGTTGAAGAAGGAGTTAAAGCAGCAGTCGCAAACCTCCAAAAAACTCTACCTGCCCATATTAAAATAGAACTAATTTTTACCAGAGCGACATCAGTACGCGATTCTTACCAAAGTACAATTGAT
>JANNFJ010001263.1:0-3770 GCA_031379725.1 Calothrix sp. OTE_75_metabat_31 | reverse complement strand
TTAACCTTCAAAATCCGCCCATCTTGGGGAGCACGGATATACGCAAGTGCTAATTCGGCGCGGATACGTTCGACAGTGGCAACAGCGCTATTAATTTCGGCTTGGGCTATAGCAACATCAGTGGGACGAACTTCGGCGGTTTGGATGAAAGTTCCTTTGGCTTCGTTGATTTGTTGTTGTCCAGTCGCAACAATTTTGTCACCATTGGCTTGGGCTTCATTGATTTGCTGTTCTAAAGTGGCAATGTCTTTTTCGCGGTTGGCTTTAGCTTCGCTGATTTGTTGTTCTAACGTAGCAACAGTACGTGTTTGTGTTGCTTGACTTTCGAGAAGTTGCAAAGACGAAGTTTCGGCACTGAGGCGACGGCGGTCAACTTCTTGACTCGATATCACACCTTCTTTATACAAACTTTCGTAGCGTTTTACTTCAGATTGAGCATTGCGACGTTCGGCGGTTATCCGTGCCACTGTAGCTGTAAGTGCTTGTCTTTGTCCTTGTAGTTCCGCTTCTAAACGGTTGATTGTGGCTTGTTGCGCCGCTATCTCGCCTTTTAATTGTGCTTCTAAGCGGGCAATGGTCGCTTGTTGGGTTTTGGTATCACCTGCTAATTGTGCTTGCAAACGGGAAATATCTGCTTGTCGTGCAGTGAGTTCCCCTTTTTTTGCCCCAGCTTGGACTTGTGCTAATTGCGCCCTGGTAACTGCGACTTTGCGGTCGGCTTCGCGTAAAGATGCTTGTAAGCGATCGCGGTTTTCCATAATCGCTATTATTTGACCTGCCTTAACACTATCCCCTTCTCTAACTAACAGTTGCTCGACGCGACTACCTTGATTTGAAGTAGGTGCAGATAATTTGATCACTTCTCCCTTGGGTTCGAGTCGTCCTAAAGCTGTGACGGTCGTAATTTTGGGTGCAGCAACTGGTGCAGGTTTCGGGTTTTGGGAGGCAGCTCGCATCCGGGATACAATAAATGTAGCGATTCCACCGACAACTAAAGCAATCAGAATAAGAATTAAAATCGGTGGACGCGATTTAGACTCAACTGCCGATGAGCCTTCAAGCTTACGTTTTTGCAACATTGCACAGCCCTAATGGTTTGATGACGACTAAACCGTTTGGTTTTATGATATATCTAAATTGAACTAAGTAGTTTTGTTTCATAAAACAATGCCTATGTCTAAAGTAAGATGTAGGATAAAGAAATTTTTGTTCTTAAAGTCTTGTTGTTTACAGCTTACATATCCCGAAGCCAATTTTTCATGTTTACGTGTGGGCATGAATAAATAAAAATAAATCAAAAATAACTAAAAATAAATCAAAATAATAATCTCAAATAATGCTTTCGACCTCAACTTTTTTCTTAATTCTACACTCAATTCTTTTAAATGCATCATATTTTGAGCAGTAGTAATTAAAGTTTAGTCACGAGTTAATTAATTGGAATCTCGATGATAAATTCAGTTCCCTCTTCGGGTTGCGAAAAGTAGTGTAATTGACCTTTATGTTTATCTGTGACAATCTGGTAACTAATAGACAGCCCTAAACCAGTGCCTTTTTCAACTGGCTTTGTGGTATAAAAAGGGTCAATTGTCAACTCATCAATTTTTTGATTCAGAAGCACAAAATCCCCGCTTGCGGATGCTCTTTTCTGTAAACGCAGAACATTTAAAGCTGGGGAATCCGAAGTCAAAGGTTGAACAACCGCACCTTCACGCCGACAAATTAATGATGTTTGGTCAGCTACCACAAATGTTAAAGAGCCAAGTACAAATTGCCGACTTATCGAGCAAGCTTGTAAATAATTCAACACTTTATCAACAGGTTCAGAAACAAGTTCAAATAACCGTAATTGAAGATTTTAGGCTAGCCCACAGTAATTGTAGAGGTACAATACCCAACATTGGTGTCAACTTAAGCTCAAACACTTAGCCCACAGTTGTGTTACCCCACCCCTTAATCCCCTCCCCGCCTGCGGGGAGGGGAGAAAAATCCAGTTCCCTCCCTGCAAGCGGGGAGGGTAAGGGTGGGGTTTTTCTGCATCGGGTAATTCGATAAATTGTAAGTATTAACAAGGGTTTCACGTTAAGTTGACACCAATGGATACCCAAGTGCCCCTGCGGCATATTCGCTTGTCTGCAAAGGTAGCGCTTTACAGTAGAGCAAAATTATTTCTCACTGAAAACTTCCGGAATACCTCGAAAATATACTGGGGTAATAATTACTCATACACCCAGATAAAAATTATGCAAGCAGGAACTACTAACTACCCAACTTTACAACTTGGTAACGAAGGCGAAAAAGTCAAGCAATTACAACAATTATTAATGCCTCGGCTTCCTGGCCCCGACCGTTTCCCGATTAATGGCATTTTTGCTTCTGAAACCGAACATGCTGTCGAAACGGTTCAATATCAATTTTTCCTTAAGCAAACAGGTATTGCGGATGAAATGGTGTGGAAATCGCTATATGCAAAAGCACCTGTTGATAAACCCGTATTGCGTCGGGGTGTCAAAAGCCAATTAGTGGCAATGGTTCAAGAAGTTCTTAAGGATAATGGATTGTATGGTGGTGCGGTTGATGGTGATTTTGGTGTGGGTACAGAAAATACAATTAAACACGTGCAGCAGAGCCGTAGTTTAACAGTTGATGGGATTATTGGCAATCAAACTTGGAAAGCTTTATGTAATATTGCGACTTTTGTTACTGTTGGATGATTAAGAGTAAGTGCATCTACTTTTTTATCTTTTGCAATATATTTTAAAATCCTTAAAACCTAGTTATTTCAGCAATCAGATGGCTGATGATGGGTACTTACTGAGGTAAATTTTGATTAAGGCTGTATATCGCTTAACTAGTTAGTTCCCATAGATATATAAAAGTTTGTATGCTGATATTAATAGTTCTTAATACTTCTTTATCAAAACTGTGCAGGAAGATTTTAGATTAATCATCGATTTAGTATCTGTGCTGGCTGTAGCTGCTTGTGGTGGCTTATTGGCAGCGCTCTTAAAACAACCCGTTTTATTAGGGTATCTCATCGGTGGGATGGTGGTAGGGCCCACTGGGTTGGGACTAATCAAAGAATTAATCCAAGTCGAGACGTTAGCACAGTTTGGTGTGGCGTTTCTGCTGTTTGCTTTGGGTGTGGAATTTTCGTTTGCAGAACTCAAAAAAGTTCGTGCGATCGCACTCGGTGGGGGAAGCGCTCAAATTATCTTAACCATTGCGATTACTGTTCTAGTTTGCGGGATAACGGGTGCTTGGGGCACTTTACCTGCTAAGGGTGTATTTTTGGGATCGATTCTATCTTTGTCTTCGACAGCTGTTGTCCTCAAGTGCTTGATGGAACGCAATGAGACAGAAACCCCCCACGGGCAGGTTTTACTAGGAATTTTAGTAGTACAGGATTTGGCATTAGGATTAATGTTAGCGGTTCTACCTGCCCTCGATAAACCTGTGGAACAAATTGGTATCGCGGTGTTTATGGCACTGGTGCGGATTAGTTTGTTTGCAGCGGGAGCATTTGTAGTCGGAAAATGGGTGATACCGCGATTGTTACGGTTGCTAGCGCGAACCGAAAGCCGCGAGTTATTTTTATTAGGTGTGGTCACGCTGTGTTTGGGAATTGCACTGCTGACAGAATATCTCGGTTTATCGATTGAGATGGGGGCATTTGTTGCGGGGTTGATGATATCGGAGGTTGAGTATGCCGACCAAACCCTGACTTATGTCGAACCGTTGCGCGATATTTTTGCGAGTTTGTTTTTTGC
>JANNFJ010000540.1:0-2257 GCA_031379725.1 Calothrix sp. OTE_75_metabat_31 | reverse complement strand
TAATTGGCTGGGGAATTAATATTAGTTTAAGGCGTATTGAACGGCTCACATATCAGTTTGGTAAAATCGGAATTAACCTACGTCAATCAAAGATATTAAATCTGCAACTTGGGAATTTACCGAGTGGAAATATCCTCAAAGTTTATGGATTGGGGCTGCCAATCAAAAATCTACCATACACAACGATACCTATCACAATTTTAATGCCCAAATATTTGGCAAAAAAGTATTTTTATTATTTGCTCCAGAAGAGTATGAAAAACTTTACACTGTTAAACTTGATGATGAACTTTGGTCAAGTCCTATAGACCCACAAAAACCAGACTTAGAGAAATTTCCTTATTTTTGTGAAGTTAATGGATTAGAAGCTGAACTAAATGAGGGTGATATACTTTTTATTCCTGTTTTTTGGTGGCATCAAGCACGGTCCATTACAACCTCGATAAACATTAATATGTGGGTATATACTGATAAAGTATGCAAAATATGGCAAGAACACCCTGCCTTTAAGCAACCTATTCAGTAGAAGGCAGTTCCAATCAAAAAAAAATTACCCCACTCAAAATTCATCAAGATTTTCTGTCGCTTGAGTAAGAGAAATATTTTGACAAAAGAAGATATGCAGCAAAACAGCTTCCGCACCTTCATAATTATTTGGAGCGGTCAAGTAGCGTCAATGCTTGGCTCTGAAATGACTAACTTTGCCGTGACAATTTGGGCATGGAATGTTACAGGTCAAGCTACATCCTTGTCCTTAATTATCTTCTTTAGCCAGATTCCGAAATTAATTGCTGCTTTATTTGCTGGGGTATTAGTGGACCGTTGCGATCGCAAGCTGGTGATAATTTTAGGGGATATAGTAGCAGGTATATCTACTATTGCTATTTTGTTACTTTTTTTGACAAATCATCTAGCAATTTGGCATCTTTACGTCACTGCATCTCTAAATGGGCTATTTGGATATTGCCAATATATAGCGTATTCGGCTTCTATATCAATAATTGTACCGAAACGGCATTACACAAGAGCCGCTGCAATGTGTGACCACATTGGACAATTTGGTTCAAATATCATAGCACCAGGGCTAGCGGGGGGACTTTACTATGTGATCGGTCTACAAGGTATCTTAACAATAGATATAGTCAGTTTTATCATTGCCGTCGGCGCGATTTGGTTTGTACACATTCCCCAACCTTTACCTAACCTTGAGAGTGCAAACAACCAAAAAATTTGGCAAGATATGACTTTTGGTTGGCGCTACATTCTTAAAAATAATAGCTTCAAGGCTCTGCTTATATTTTTACTAATTTTCAACTTCGTCGATTATGCAATCTCCGGAATACATGCACCTCTGATTTTGGCACGTAGTGGTAATAATGCCAGTGTTTTTGCTAGCGTACAGTCTGCTATCGGTTTAGGTGGTGTAGTTGGAACTGTTGTGTTGAGTATTTGGGGTGGTTTTAAACGCCGCATTCACGGTTTGTTGCTGGGCACAATATGTGGTTATGGCAATATGATGGCGTTTGGATTGGGGAATTCGGCATCGACTTGGATGTTGACTGGCTTTTTGACAGCAGTCTTTTGGCCGTTTATCGGGAGTTCTAATCAAGCTATTTGGCTATCCAAAGTTCCACCAAACGTGCAAGGACGGGTCTTTGCGACTCGTTACCTAATTACTCAAATCGCTTCACCTCTAGGATTAGCGATCGCAGGACCATTAGCTGACCATGTGTTCCAGCCTGCTATGATGCCTGGAGGTTTTCTAGCGACTACGTTTAGTGGCTTATTTGGTACAACCACTAGTTCTGGAATTGCACTTCAATATACCGTCTTCTCCTTATTTGGTTTGCTTGTTGGTATGAGCGGATATACCTGCCGCAAACTGCGAGATGTAGAAATCATTGTTCCCGACTATGATAAGTAGAGATACTTTTGGCTCCCAATAATTGAATAAGTAATGCCTGCATATCTAGTATACTGCAAACGGATAAAATTTAAACTTTTGTCATGCTGAGGAACGAAGCATCTAAAAGCTTTTGACGCTCATCTAAAAGTAAAGTTCTAACCCGTTTTTAGTATACTTCGGGTAAGCTAAAAAAGCTTCATGTAAGCGGTTGTTATGACATACTATACAAGTATGGATTTAAGTGAACTATTGCAATGTATGTCAGTTAAGCCGAGAGAATTCGACCTAACTATGACGATTATTTTTGAAGGTTGGCGAATGCCGCACGGGATCTTAAAATCTAACTAGAAT
>JANNFJ010001178.1:0-2653 GCA_031379725.1 Calothrix sp. OTE_75_metabat_31 | reverse complement strand
CCCATATCGGCAAAAAATTCCTAGTCAACTTCCATTAAAATAAAAACTCTTCACAAAAAATTTGACGATAAAAATAACGACCACACTCATTACCAAGTTTTACCTAAGTCCTGGTCGAATAGTATTAATCCTTGGTTGAGTTCCTATATTTTGGCTGCTGACAGAAAAGACCCCCAAGGAAAGACTTTTTATTATTTTGATGGTGGTGCTTTTTATTATAGTCGTGACGGTGGTGCCAATTGGAACAAGAGTAAAGCGAGTAATTTTCCCAGTTGGATAATTCGACCTGCAATTATTCCGAATCCTACCCAACAAGGTGATGTGTGGATGAGTTTTGCCCGCAATCCCGACGATGTAAAGGGGAATCCGCTATACCATTCGCTTGATGGAGGTAAGAGTTTTAACAAGGTTGCATCAGTAAAAACCTGCGAATTTGTGGCTTTTGGCAAAGGTTTATCTAAAAATAATCCCTACATCTATATTTTTGGTCGGGTTGGTGACGATAGTAAAGACACAATGTACAAGTCTGAAGATATGGGTAAATCGTGGATTCAAATTAGCGACCCCAATATATCCCAGTTTCCAGGTATTACATATATGGAAGGTGATATGCGGACAAGTAACCTTGTGTATGCAGCTTTGACAGGACGGGGAATCATGGTAGGTGAAGTAAAACCGTAACTTATCAATATAAACGTCAATTATCATCATCCCAACGTCAATAAACGCGATTGCATATCTACGACCAATCGTTTATTTTGTAGCCATTGTCGTCCGAGTAAAACTTCAGTTAATCCTTGTCCGACATGCACGGGAATATTGTATTCTTGACATAAATATATCAATCGATTCCACGGTGCGATGCACTTGGACTTACAGGTAATGGTATCGCGGGAGTTTAACAAACAAGTGTCTTTCAATACAACATCTTCGCCCGAACCTACTGTTACGTCTTAAGCAGCACTGCCCCCAAGGAGTCCATATGTAGCAGCTACTCATGCATCTAAACATTTAAAAATACAGATATTTGCAATCTTAACTCTTAACGATTGCCTCGCCGATTCTTTGTAATGCGCGATCGCTATTTCTAATCATTAGCAAAAATATACTCCTTAAAGTCCTCAGCATCCATCTTGCCGCGTAAAATATAGGCTTAAGCTTATCTGCATTCGGTTAATTTTGTCGTTGAAGCTCTAATTGATAGGCACTTTCAAAACTAAAAACATGGCTATTTGGCAATTATCGGGTTTTAACATCCCATGTTCTGGGAGATGATGGGAAATGGCAAGGATTTATGACTACACACTATGCTTTATAATTTATTGCTTGTAAACCAGCGAGACGGTCAATCTACATTATTATAATTTTTAAGAGACGTAACATTTCGCATCTCTACTCCCGCTCATCCCCCATTCCCTACTCCCTTCTCCCTTCCCTATGTCGCTGATTGTACAAAAATTTGGTGGTTCATCTGTCGGTTCGGTCGAACGTATTCAAGCTGTTGCACAGCGGGTTTGCAGAAGTGTCGAAGCTGGAAATTCTATTGTCGTAGTGGTTTCAGCAATGGGCAAAACTACCGATGGACTTGTTAAATTAGCCCACGACATTGCTAAAACTCCCAATCGTCGGGAAATGGATATGTTACTCTCCACCGGGGAACAGGTGACAATTGCTCTTTTGAGTATGGCATTGCAGGAACTCGGACAGCCAGCAATTTCGATGACGGGGGCACAGGTGGGAATTGTTACCGAAGCTGAACATACCCGCGCTCGAATTTTGCATATCGAAACTGAGCGGATAGAACGTCATTTAAAGGAAGGTAAAGTTATTGTCGTAGCTGGATTTCAGGGTGTCAGTAATGCCGGGGAATTGGAAATTACGACTTTGGGAAGGGGTGGTTCGGATACTTCAGCCGTGGCATTAGCAGCCGCATTACGGGCAGATTTTTGTGAAATTTATACTGATGTGCCTGGTATTCTCACTACAGACCCGCGACTAGTGCCTCTAGCGCAGTTGATGGATGAAATCACCTGTAATGAGATGCTTGAATTGGCAAGTTTGGGGGCAAAAGTGCTGCATCCACGGGCGGTGGAAATTGCCCGAAATTACGGTATGCCTTTGGTGGTGCGGTCGAGTTGGACTGATACCCCTGGTACTTGGGTAACATCGGCAAAGCAATCAGGGCGATCGCTCGTGAATTTGGAAATTGCCCGTGCTGTAGATGCTGTTGAATTTGATACTAACCAAGCAAAGGTAGGTTTATTGCGGGTTCCCGATAAACCAGGGATTGCAGCGCGGTTGTTTGGGGAAATTTATCGTCAGAATGTTGATGTCGATTTGATTATTCAGTCGATTCATGATGGTAATAGCAATGACATTGCATTTACAGTGATGTCACCGATATTGAATAAAGCCGAGGCAGTGGCAGCAGCGATCGCACCCGTTCTTCGCAGCAACCCGTCGAAGTTGGAGGAGGCTGAAGTATTGGTGGAACACAATATTGCCAAAGTTAGTATTGCTGGTGCCGGAATGATTGGTCGTCCGGGTGTGGCAGCAAAAATGTTTGCCACATTAGCTGAAGCTGGTGTGAATATTCAGATGATTTCGACGAGTGAGGTAAAAGTTAGTTGTGTAGTCGATGCTAACGATTGCG
>JANNFJ010000533.1:0-1728 GCA_031379725.1 Calothrix sp. OTE_75_metabat_31 | reverse complement strand
AATGAAGCCCGATTTTTTAGCAAAAAAACTGTTTCTTGAGGTAATTTGCCGCGCAAAAATTCAACTTCTGCGGCAACGGTTCCACTCGAATTCATCAAATTTCGATAAATCTGGTTTTCCTGTAGCAATGAAACCTTGATTGTATTTAAAGATTGTAATTCGGCGGCTGTTCCAGCAGAATCTAAAGTTAATAGTAAGTCACCAGACTTTACTTGCTGTCCATCTTTAATATAAATATTTTTAACTACACCATTCACAGGTGCTTGTATTTCTTTAGTTGTTCCTTCCGGCTTTAATTGACCTGTTGCTGGAACAACTTGCTCAATTTTAGCAAAATAAGCCCAAGTAACACCAAAAGCGGCTAATACCATCAATGTGATAAGAATGGCACGGGACCAAATTGGTGATTGTCGCAGTATGATTGATTGCGGTTGCTCTAGTTTATATGATTTAAAATCAGCTTGTAATTCTTTGGGTTTAGGCTTTTCTGCTAGCAATAGTCGAGCATCTTGTTTTCCATTCCCGTGATGCTTACCATTTCCGTTGCCATTTGTATTTCCGTTCATGGTGTTTTCAGATTTTATATTTTTGATACTGGGATGTTTTTTATCTTTAACTCAAAATCTATTAATGCACATTCTGTATATGCAACGCACAAAGTACAAATCAAATAATTTTAACTACCTAATTTAAGAGGTTGTTTGAAAAGTTGTTAGCTGTGATTTTAGGCACTTATTGATCCCCCTAGTCCCCCTAAAAAAGGGGGGAACTGGAATCAAAGTCCCCCAATTGATCGGGGGATTTAGGGGGATCTAGAACCTTTTGCTACCAACAAGAAGACTTTTAAAACATCCTCTAACATAAAAAAGTATTATCGTTACGTAGCAGTTACGAAAGAAAGAACCACAGAGTCACGGAGGACACAGAGTTAAGAAGGTTAGGAGAGTCTTATCGGGTTACTAGGAATACTGCGTAGGCTTTGAAATTTATCCCCCCAACCCCCCTTAAAAAGGGGGGCTAAAAGCCTTATAAAGTCTCCCAATGAATGCGGGGGATTTAGGGGATCGATTCTACTAAAAAACAAAAACCTACGCAGTATTGACTAGGAACGCTAATACACCTTTTTCAAAATCAGATATCGGCATCCGGTTTGATTATTAACGAAGCCTTGCGATCGCCACTCTTCCTCTGTGCCGCGCCAGGTGCTACAACGGGGGGAACCCCCGCAACGCACTGGCTTCTCTGTGACCTCTGTGGTTACTTCCTCCATATTTTATTTTAAATAAGAAGGCTATAGTAGTCCCAGATAAATAAGAATCTCCAAATTATACAACTATACATTTACCTCTTGTTGATTATATAAATAAGAATAATGTCCTTTTCTTCCCATTAATTCTTGATGTGTTCCCTGCTCAATAACTCTACCACCATCCATGACGACAATAATATCTGCATGACTAATAGTATTAAGACGATGGGTAATAAAGAAGACTGTATTACCTTTGAAAGCATTAGCCAGATTAATACAAACTTGGCGCTCGGTGGGATAATCTAAAGCACTGGTGGCTTCATCTAAAACTAATAATTTTGGTCTTTGTAAAACCGAACGTGCAATAGCGATTCTTTGCCTTTGTCCACCGGAAAGTCCTGCTCCTCTTTCTCCAACACGGGTGTTATACCCATTGGGTAAACTCATGATAAAGTCATGAGCAGCAGCAACTTTTGCCG
>JANNFJ010001111.1:0-7403 GCA_031379725.1 Calothrix sp. OTE_75_metabat_31 | reverse complement strand
TTGGGAATGCGGTTCAATAAAGAAACACAGCAATCCGTGAACCCAACCGCAATGTACAGTGCAGCTGACTGCACCACCGAACCAAGGTACTGACAATCCATTATAAGCTTCGTGGAGTCCCCAGATATGGTCGTAGCGCATACAATCATACTTGGGTAAAATCAACTCAACGGAATTTCCTTTGAGTTGCAACTCTTTACTGAGTCCATACACAACATCACCCAATCCCCCTGCTTTAATTACAGGGGAACATTCTGAGGCTATTTGTACTATGTACATTCCGAATCCTCGCGTCATAAAACTTCATCATTATATATTCTCACTGATACATCCAACCCACATTCCGCACGTCAATTTGTAGTATGCCTAGTAGTACGAAAATCTTGGGTAAGTTTGCGTTTAATTTAAATATAAATACTTTATTTTTTGAATTTAAGTGTTCGTAAAGCTACTCTGATTTCGTAATCATTACGTATTACACTATGAAGTGCGGAATGTGGGATTTTAATGAATGCCCTACGAGAGCAATGTTTGGCAGAAACGGAATTTAAAAATGCAACTGTTGAGACTATACGCACAAAACTATTGAAGCTAGGGGCTGTTATTACTGTTACTAAACGACGTGTTTTAATCGCAATTAGCAGTGCTTGTCCTTATCAGGATATTTTCGCAACGGTTTATGAGCGTTTATCTCAACTACCTTGTTCTGGATAATAATGACCTAATTTAATTCATAAGTAATAGCTGTTTTTGGATTTTTAAATAGCTGATTTTAGGGGTTATTTTACTTGATTTAATCCCATGAATTAGCTTGTCAATTTTTATTAATAAAAATTTTTGCCTCAGTATTTAATCACTTTTTATGTATTTTATATATCTTGTACTATCTCGGTTTTTACTTTGAGTTTTCCACGCTCTAGAGGCATTTTGATGATGTATCAATTAAATTATCCTAAATCTGGCTAATCCAAGTGTTTTTTTCTCACTTGTGAGAAATCCGGGAATAGTGGTTCTTGAGTTGTGGTTGTGGTAAACAATAACTCTACTACGGAAAGCCCTCTTTATTTTGGCGAAGGTATTGATATGATATAAAATACTAATAAAATATCAAAAGTATACCTTTTGATAGAAGCTAAAATAAATAGTACGTATATTATACAAGAATAGATTACACTCTTTGATGAAAGTCAACCCGTCCTATATAGAGTAAACGGCTGATGCATTCATTGAACCTACTACTACTCATGTTTATATTCGACCATTCTTAAGAGTGAAATAAGTCCATCTACCTTAAGATAGATATTATTTAAATTTTCCAACGTTGTCCTGCATTTGAGGATAATTCGTTTACGATTACCGCAAAAAGTCCATAAAGTGATAGAGATATATTATTCAAGAAGTAGATTCTCATAGCTTCTAGCATTAATTAAGATAAGTTCACAGCTTCTGCATAAAATAGATATGCTAGCCTCTATTAAAAAGTAGAGGATTAAAAAACAATTCTATTGAGATTAATCTGTTGGGGAGCCAGGTACAAACGTGCAATTACCGCATTTTCATATTAGTGAATAGATTCATTGAAAAACAGAGTGAATACCATATGAATCAAGTTAATTTGTCATCTAAACTGTTAGAACGTCAATCAACTCAGCAAACTATAAACTTTGAATATGGTATTTTAGAAGCTGAAACGCGAATGGTTGTTCAACAATGCACCAACGAAATTAAGATGCTAATGCGCCGTACTTCTCAAGATATTATAGATATTGGAGAGAAGCTAACTCAGGTCAAGCAGCATCTGGGACATGGAAACTTCATAAATTGGCTTAAATCTGAGTTTAATTGGAGTAGATCGGCTGCAACTAAATTCATGCAGGTTGCTGAACAGTTCAAATTCGTAAATTTTACGAATTTGAATATCACTGCCTCAGCCCTTTACCTCATCGCTGCCCCTTCGGTACCCAAAAAGGCAAGAGAAGAAGTTATAAAACGCGCTTCTCTAGGCGAGAATATCAGCTATACTAAGGCTAAAGCAATTGTCTGTCAATATCGGAAAGCTGCCTCGCTTAAGCCTGACGAACCAGCCAACATAGTAGAGTTTACAGGTGATAAAACTTTAGCAGTCTCCAGACAAGAAGATTTGACCCAAAAAGAAGCACAGACAGAAACGCGATCGCTATTATCAAAAGAATCGCTACCTTGTTTTTCATTTGAAGATAAGCAAATTGCAACTACTATTAAAGATACGCTTGACAACACCATGCGGACATCAATCAGCGTGGAAAATCAAGTTGCTATTTCCAATGAGACATTGAATGCAGCGATCGATAAAATGGCAATTAGCATCAAAAACTTAGCGCCAGAGCAATTAGCTTTAGCGATCGCAAAGTCTGCCAATAGTGGATTGAGCAACCAGCATCTGAAAGCGATAATCACAACATCTCAACAGGTACTCAATAAGCGAGTTTAAGAGGTCTTCTTCTGTATGGGCTTGGACGGATTGAGTGAGGATTTTTCTACTACACTCTCTATTGTTTGCTCATCCAAAATTTCCCTCACCTGATCGAGAAGAGTTATAAGTAAAAAATTTCTAAAAACAGCAAAGTTAAAATTGTTTATACAGTGCCTACATCTTAAATACGTAAAGTCTCTTACTTGGATATTTCTGTATTTTCGCTGGCAGTTTAAATTTGAAAATTGATGTTTTAAAAAGTGGTTATAATATAAGGTAAGTAGGTTGGTAAAAATAAAACTAACTATCCGCAATAAATTTAATGGAAAGGCTCAGATTATGCGATCGCAACCGATGCGATGCAGATTGAGCGTTGTTTACACAATTTAGACATAGCATTTTATGTATTGCATACGCATTCCGGCATTGCACTGGCTAAGGGTAGAGAAATCTGGTCTACAAGATTGCGATTATTTCGGCTTGATACCAGCCTTAAAGCCTGATTGGCTTAGTAGTGATGCCTTTAAAAAAGATCGCGGCACGAATTATGCCTATCACCCAGGCTATGGCTAATGGTATTGCTTCGGTTGATTTAGTGATTGGACTTTGGACAAAAAAGAGTTGTTTGCATAAAATTTGCGCGAACAACGTGAATGATTAATCTTGTTTATAGCTTTTCATATCTTCTATCAAATTTGCTGACTTTCGCGTCCAATAGTGACTTCGCTAGGTAGAAAAGGATAAGTAGTTAGGCTTAAAGCAAAGGACGAATAATGTTAATATCGCTCTATACCCTTTACAGTTACCTTGAAGTAATGGAAGAGTTTGACCTTGTTACCAGTGCATTCTACAGACAGATAGCTCAAGAGGTATTGGCTTCACCTGAAATAGACTTGTCAATTCGGCAGGCGATCGCTGAACGCCTAAATCTAGCTAATCAAATTCTTGCAAGAAAAAGCCTTGAGAATGAAGATAGTTATTAATTTATATCTTGGTTTTGCTGAAAACCTAATTGTCGAAACATGTTGACTGTAGAGTAAATTTTTCCAAGCCATCCGTAGTTGTATATCGTGTAGATCAATGAGTATTACTAGTCTTCCAAATGAAAATACTGTTTGTGTACCCTTAAAATGGAAAGGGTCAGATTATCTCCTACAAACAGAACCAACAGAAATTGAGGGTTGCTTGCATGACATAGACACTGCATTTTATGTATTGCGTAATGGCTCGAACATTGTACTTGCTAAAGGTGGAGAAATTTCACCTACAGGAGATTACGAGTGTCAAGGCATAATACCAGCTTTAAAACCTGAGTGGCTTGGTAACAATGCTTTTAAGAAAGATCATGGTACGAATTATGCCTACCAAGCAGGAGCAATGGCTCATGGTATTGCTTCGGTTGATTTGGTGACTTCTTTGGGTAAACAAGGATTTTTAAGCTCGTTTGGCGCAGCAGGATTATCTCTAGCAAGAGTGGAAGAAGCTATCCAAATCTTCCAATCTACTCTGCATGATGCTCCTTATGCCTTTAATCTTATTCACAGTCCCTCTGAACCAAAGCTGGAAAGAGGGTGTGTAGACTTGTATCTGAAGTATGGCGTAAAAACTGTAGAAGCATCCGCTTTTATGAGTTTGACGCATAACATTGTCTATTATCGCACTGCTGGACTATCAGAGGGAAATCGTGGTGAAATCATAACTAAAAACAATGTCATCGCTAAAGTTTCTAGAAGAGAAGTGGCTGAACTATTTATGAAACCAGCGCCAGAGAAAATACTACAAGACCTGGTATCACAAGGGTTAATCACCGTAGAACAGGCTGCTTTAGCACGGAGGGTTCCTATCGCTAGTGACATTACTGTAGAAGCAGATTCAGGTGGGCATACAGATAACAGACCACTTGTTTGCCTGCTACCTTATATTCAAGAGGTCAGGAATCAGATTCAAAAAGAGTACAAGTATGAAAAAAATATTAGAGTGGGAGCAGGAGGTGGAATAAGTACTCCCCAAGCTGTATTAGCGGCTTTTGCAATGGGGGCGGATTACATTGTAACTGGTTCAGTAAATCAAGCCTGTGTAGAGTCTGGTGCATCAAAAGTCGTCAAAGCCTCTTTAGCCGAGGCAAGTATTGCTGATGTTGCGATGGCTCCTGCTGGAGATATGTTTGAAATGGGCGTGAAAGTACAAGTCCTTAAAAGAGGAACACTTTTTGCTATGCGTGCTCAAAAACTTTACGAAATCTACAGGCAATATGATTCTATCGACGACATTTCAATGGCAGAAAGACAAAAAATAGAACAGCAGTTTTTTCAAAAGGACTTGAATAGCGTATGGGATGAAACTGTAAAATTTTTCCAAGAGCGCGATCCAAGTCAGATTCAAAAGGCTCTAGAAAACCCGAAGAAAAAAATGGCTCTAGTTTTTCGGTGGTATTTAGGAAAATCATCTAACTGGGCTAAAAATGGGATAGAAGAGCGAAAAATGGACTACCAGGTTTGGTGTGGTCCTGCAATAGGAGCATTTAACGAGTGGGTGAAAGGATCTTACATGGAAAAACCTGAAAATCGTCATGTTGCTGATGTTGCGTACCACTTGATGAGAGGAGCTGCTTATTTATTCCGCATTCGTCAACTTAGCAATCTAGGGGTGAATTACATTGCCAATGATGAAACGTATAAAATAACACCATTTTTTCTGTGAAGCATGGAATTGCAACTATCAAGACTAATCGGTTTCTCGAAAAAGTTCTTGATGGTTCTTGATGTTTGTGAAATTGCATTGATTTTAATCGTGTGTTAATTTTCCCTTACCAATCAAAAAATCTAAACTTTGACAGAAATTGGGTGCATTTTTTTAATTTATCTAAGAGGTTTTTTGGGAAGAAAATCAGAATCTTGTTGTTAATTGAGCAATAATTTAGTAGGAGAACAAATCATGGCAAAACTTAAATTTCGTGAATCTCAAGAAGCAGCTCTTCGTGTTAAAAAATATTTACCAGGAGGAGTGCATTACAATTTCCGATATGAAGGGAAAGATACCATCATACCCTTTAATAAAGGAAGAGGATCAAGGGTATGGGATTTGGACGGTAATGAACACCTTGATTTATTTTGTAAATTTGGAGCCTTAATTGTAGGACACTACAATGAGGAATACAATACAAGGTTAATCCATTACATGGATAAAGTACTTTCCGTAGATCAATGTGATTTGGAGGGACAGGTTTGTGAACGCATTTCCCATCATGTGCCTAGTGCCGACATGGTACGTTTCGGACTGAGTGGTACAGAAGCTGTACAAAATGCGATTAGGCTTGCTAGAGCTTATACAAGAAAGCCGAAATTTGTCAGGTTTCAGGGGCATTATCACGGTAATGCAGACAATATTATGGGAGGTAAGCCAGCATCTCCTGAAAATCCTGTACCTCTTGATTACAAAGGGGATTTCATGGGAACTGATGGACGTGCTCCTAATATTTTGCAAGAGCAGTCTTTCCTCGTTCCGTGGAATGATATCAACGTTTTAGAAAAGCTGTTATCGGAGCGCGGTAACGAAATTGGTGTTATTCTCATGGAGGCTATTTGTATAAACGGAGGAGGCATAGTACCTGCGCCTGGATATTTAGAGAAGTTTAGAGATCTCTTTTATCAATATCATGTAGTACTCATATTTGATGAAGTGATTACCGGGTTTAGAGTCGCTCTCGGTGGCGCGCAATCTCTGTTAGGTGTTACACCTGATATTACGGTTTTTGGCAAGGCAATGGCTGGAGGAGCTTTACCAGTTTCTGCTATTGTTGGCAAGAAAGAAATTATGCAACTCTATGTTGATAATAAAGTCATCCATGCCGGAACATTCAATGGTTACCCACTGGGATTAGCTGCCGTACTAGCAACTATCAAGTTACTAGAGAATGACCCGTTATGTTACGAAAGAATGGGGAATTACCAGATGCAAATAGGTCAATCTCTTGTAGAAGCGGCTAAAAATGTAGGAATACCAATGGTAGTTCAAGGTCTACCAAGCGTACTAGTTTTTCATTCTCAAAAAACGGCACTTGAAAAACCCGAAGGATATGATGAAAATACTAAACTGCGAGATATTTTAATCACTCGGGTTTCTAGGAACTATGGCATACAATTTTCACCTGTTTCCAGATTTTTTAGTAATCTGCTCATGGATGACTCTGATGTCGCTTTTTTCAAGGAAAGAATCGGTGAAGCAATGGTTGACGTTGCCAAACTGAGTGAGATGTTTTAAGACGAATGGCACTAAGATAAGTCCAAACTCCTGTGTATTCTCGTTCCCAGCCTCCGGGCTGGGAATGGACTTTGAGAGGCTCTGCCTCTCGTCAAGTGCCTGGAGGCAGAGCCTAGAGGCACTTAACCAGTAATGGCAAGGGCTGCATCTTAACTTAGTGCCATTCGTTTTAAGACTGTGGATTTAAGGTATTGCCGAAAAGTTCAAGTGAATTGCTTTCATTATATCTTGCACCATCAAAAACCGGGTACGCATACTACTAGTGCTTTGCTGCCGCTGACTTGCACCATGCACTCCGCCGCGAAAAACACAACCTAAAAACCTTATTGTTTCATAAGGTCGGTATAGATCCCTGATTGAGAAGGTACAAGATATAAGTCCGTAGGGACGATGCTCACTTAAGATGGCATCGCCCCTACCAACATATGAAAGGAAGAGCGCGCAAAGTTGATAAAATCAGGAGTAAATATCAAATGCATACTCAAGATAAAATAGCAATTGTCACAGGAGCAGCAAGTGGATTTGGACAACAAATTGTTCTGCAACTGTTGGCAGCAGGATTTTCAGTGGCAGCAACTGACGTTTACGAAGACAAGCTGGAAAGCTTACAAACTTTTGTAGGCTCTTCTAAAAAACTAGGCTTATTTTGTATGGATGTATGTAATTTGCAAAGTATTGAGAAAGCATCTGA
>JANNFJ010000529.1:0-4379 GCA_031379725.1 Calothrix sp. OTE_75_metabat_31 | reverse complement strand
TGTGAATATCTTCGTTATTTTTATATGCTTCAACTAAAATTGGTTCTTGACATGAATGTGCCAAAATCCTTAACTCGATTTGTGAATAATCGGCAGATACCATCAACCAACCCGATTCAGGTATAAATGCTTTACGAATTTGCCGACTAAAGGCAGTACGAATTGGGATATTTTGTAAGTTAGGATTCGATGAAGATAAGCGACCAGTTGAGGTTGCAGTTTGATTAAAATCGGTATGTACTCGTTGTGTATCTGGACGTACCAATTTTGGCAATGCATCTACATAGGTAGACTTCAATTTTGAAAGCGTGCGATATTCTGACATCGCATCAATAATTCCGCTTTTATCGAACTCACTTAAACGTTCCAATGTTGCTGCATCGGTTGAATAACCAGTTGGGATTTTACGCGAATATTTAGTACTCAAACCCCATTCCGCACCCAACTTGTTAAACAATATGTCACTGAGTTTTTTTGGTGAACCCAAATTAAATTTTTCACCAGCAATTTCATAAACTTGCTGTTCAAGCTTGGCTAAATCAGTTTCTAATTGCTGCGAAAGTTCCTGTAAATAATTTGTATCGATACGGATTCCCAAATATTCCATGCCAGCTAAAACTGGTTCAAGAGGTTGTTCTACTTCTTGGAGTAATTTGAGCAAAATTGGTATTTTTTCAAGTTCTTCCCGCAGCTTAGGAACGAGTTGATATGTTGCGTGAACTTGCAAGCAACAGTAATTAGCAACATTGGCAATATCAATATCACCAATAGTTTTGCTTTTAGGAACCAAATCTTGGTAACTTTTTAATATTAACCCTAAATACCGCTCGGTTATTCCATTTAAACTATGGCTATTATCGGGGTCAATCGCATAGCTAGCAAGCATTGTGTCAAATACAACTCCCGCTAGCTGAACTCCCTGACACAAAAAAATCAAACGGTCAAATTTAGCGTTTTGGAAAGTCTTCGGATATTTATCGCTTTCTAAGATTGGTTTGAGTGCTGACAGCGCAATTTCTAAATCTAAGTTATCCCCCGTACTGTGATTGAGGGGAATATAAGCAACTTCCGCAGGTTCAGTTCCCCAGCAACAACCGATACCAACTAACTTTGCATCTCGTGGTTCTAAATCGCTGGTTTCGGTATCCCAAGCTACGGGCATCTGCGGATTTTTATATTTTTCGAGTATTTTAATTAACTGAGTTAATTTCGCTTCGCTATCGACAATCAGCGGTTGAATTTCCGAAATTGGCTGCTGTTGAAATGCGTCGGTATCTTCTGCACTCCAAAACCACAAATCGTAGTCACCATCACTACTCGGATGTACTTCAGTTTTGGAGGTTTCTTGGACAGTTCCACCAAAGCGTTCTTGAATCTGGTTGATTTTCCCTAAAAATGACTTAAATTCGAGCTTCTCCAGAATAGGAGTTAAATTACTGGTATCAAAACCCTGTAATTTACAATCTTCTAAATTAATTTCTAAAGGTACATCTTGGACAATAGTTGCCAAATAACGCGATTTTTGCGCGTCTTCTTTCCCTGTTTCGAGCTTTTTGAGTGTCGCACCTTTAATTTCGCTTAACGACGCATAAATATTGTCAAGCGTGCCGTAAGTTGTGAGCAATTGTACCGCTGTTTTTTCGCCAATACCCTTGACACCAGGGATATTATCTGAAGCGTCACCGCACAGAGCTTTGTAATCGATTATTTGCGATGGTAAAACGCCCAGTTTCTGTTTAACTTCCTCCGTCCCAAACTCGACGGGGCCTGAAGTATTACGTTGCAGCGATTCTTTGCTGAGGTAGAGAACCTCGATTGCTTTTTGAGGGTCAATAAGTTGAAATAAATCGCGATCGCCTGTTAATATCTTGACTCGATAACCATTTTGTGATGCCGATTGCGAAAGCGTTCCCAAAATATCATCGGCTTCAAAACCGGGTGCAGTCAATACCTTAATATTAAGAGCATCGAGCAACTCATGTAAATTTTTCAAATCCGGAACAAAATCTTCAGGAGTGCCCGGACGGTCAGCTTTGTAGGTATCGTCAGCTTCGTGACGAAAAGTCGGTAAACTTAAATCGAATGCGATCGCAATATTGGTCGGTTGATGTGTAGCAATAACTTCAAGCAAGGACTTGATGAAGCCAAAACAAACGCTCGTGGGAATCCCCGCCTTGGTTCGCAGTCCTCCATCACGTCCTTTAGCGAAGGCAAAGTACGAACGAAAAGCCAGCGAATGTCCATCGACGAGGATGAACGTAGGACGTTCGGTAGTAGAAGATTGGATAGGCAACTGGTTTGAAGGATATTTTTCGGACATAGCCCTATTTTAACTAGTTGCTGCATTTATGAATCAGATTTTGCATGAAAAAATCGGCTTCCATCTGGGAACCGACTTTTAATAGATATTGGTAGGGGCACGATATATCGTGCCCTTAATATTTGTTGGTATGAAACTTACGCAAAAACCCTCCCAAATCTTAACTCCGTGGCCTCGGTGCTGCGGTCAATTGTCGCTGTTGCGTAAGTTCTCAAATAATCTTAAGCCGAAACTTTAACTCGTTTGCGACGACGCATCCACACCGCAGCACCTGTTACACCCAACAATGCAGCCATATTTCCAGGTTCGGGAATTGCTGTAGAACTTAAATTACCTTTACCGAAATCAACAACGAATACTGCATCGTTGAAGTCAAGGTCACCACCACCAATGATATCTTCAAATCCCATTAGTAGGTAATCACCAACTTTGTAAGCCATTAAGTGCTGAAGTTTATCCGAGTTTTTGGTTGGATCTGCACCACCGAGAACCTCATTGTTACTATTGTTAAATCCATCTGATTTCAACAAGAAATTGAGTTGCGTGCCGGCAGATACGTTACCGATATCAACATAGTCACCGATATCAATAACACCATCACTATTATTACCGAGCTGACAAGCAGCGTTTTTTCCATCAGATGTATCGCAAGAAATATTATTAAAAATTTCTCCTTTACCTGTTTCTTGACCATTTTTAACGGTTTGATAACCTAATTGGTTTTTATAACCAGCACCTTCATTAATGAACCAGACACGAACGTTGTGGTCAAATTTCATGAATAGTGTTGTTGGATCTAATGCTTGGGCTTGTTGGTTTTCTGCACTAATTGCAAGCCTTTCTTGTTGTACATATTTTTGAAAATCAGGAATTAGTGCTTGGAAACCTGATGTATCTGTAGATTTATCTTGGACTTGGTGCGTTGCAGTCCAGTTACCCCAGCTAAAATCAGGTACTGTAGATGTCAATTCAGCAGCATTTGCACTTCCCATTGTACCAAAAGCACCAGCGACGGTAGCAGCAACCATTAATCCAGTCAAGCTATTCTTAAACATTGTTTGAATCCTTCTCGTTTGTAAAATTTTTTCTCAAAGCGCTCCCTTACTTGTTGATGTTTGGTACGGAAGCGTTTTGTTTTCTTATATACTTTGTATCTCAGTATCAAGTTGAATGTCGATAGCTAAAAGCAGTTTTTGCGAAGACTTTATATTTTTGAACGATTAATAGCAGCAAAATGGCTTTTCGTCCTTTGAAAAACAGAATTACCTGAGAAAATACTGAGATTTAGAGGAAAATTGACTTATTAATTTGAAGCTTTGTTTGAGATACAGGCATTAATCAACAATTACTTATGATGAGAGAATAATGTGTATACATGCAGTGATGCAATTTCAAGTGAGGTAATTCGTTCACAGCATATTTACATAACATTAGAGAGAGTGAATTGGTTTTACCAACTAGCTATAATAAACTACTTAGCCTCTTACTATCGAAGGGATCATCTAAGCATTTTTCGTTATCCGGTCGGTATTGTAGGGGCACGATACCTAACTGCCCTTACGATTGTTTCGAGTTATATGGTGTACTTTATTAAGCTGAAATCTACCGTATTTTCTTGTAACCATTCGTAATCAAGTTTCTCAACCTTTCTGAGGTACAGCTATTTGACAACAAGATAAGGGCGCAATGCCTTGCGCCCCTACATATGTACCTCATCTATAGGCATCCGGTTTGATTTATGTACTCCTGCAAAAAAGCAAGCTAAGGCGTAGCCTGCGCTTGCGCTTAAATATCGAAGTATGTGCAGGGTGCGTTAGCGCTCTTGGTAACGCACCGTTTCGAGTCCCAATACTACTCGGTTAAAGATAGTCGAGGGGGCTTATTCCCGGTATCTTGAAGATACCGGGTTTCTAATTTCCTCTTAACCGAGCAGTATTGTTTCGAGGCCTTGGTGCGTTAGCGCTAGTACAGCATGGCGCAAATAACCATACCAATTTCAATTTTGAAAAAAGTAGTGGGGGCATAATTTTAGCGTTTAGTTGTAGGCGAGGAAAAAAAA
>JANNFJ010001089.1:0-1699 GCA_031379725.1 Calothrix sp. OTE_75_metabat_31 | reverse complement strand
CTTCGGCTAAAGTAGCACAAATTTTTCTGGAAAATGACCCATCTGGAACTACGAATTTAGCTGGTGTGTTGCAACATGCTATTGATAATTATTTCCAGCGTAAAAGTGCTGGTCAAACTAAAGAAAATGGTGAAACTATTCTAGTTGTTACAGATGGTGAACCAGATGATAGAAAGGCTGTTTTTGAGGTTATCATTAGTGCGACTCGGAAGATGGAACGCGATGAAGAGTTAGCTATTTCGATGATTCAAGTTGGTTCTGATGCTCAAGCAACTAAGTTTCTTAAGGCTTTGGATGACCAGTTGACTAGTGTTGGGGCAGTGTTTGATATTTGCGATACTGTTACGCTTGAGGATATGGAAGATATGAGTTTGGCTGATATTTTGATGAATGCGATTACTGATTAATTGTAAAGAATTTGGAAGGAACGTTGGCGTAGCCTGCGCTTGCGCTTACCACAGAGGACGCAGAGGAATAAAATAAGAGAAAATTTGAGGTGGGGAGGTTTGAAGGGGGTTTTTGTGTTGGTTATATTCTGCATTTATTAATTTAGTTTTTATTGGAGAAGTGAATAATGTTGGAAAATCGTGACTATACTTTGATTATTGACAAAAGCGGTAGTATGGCAACCCCCGACCAGAAGGGTGGTAAAAATCGCTGGGTTGCAGCACAGGAATCAACTTTTGCTTTGGCAAGTAAATGCGAACAATTTGACCCAGATGGGATTACTATTTATGTGTTTTCGGGGAGATTTAAACGTTATGAAAATGTAACTTCGAGCAAAGTTTCGCAAATTTTTAAGGAAAATGACCCTTCTGGAACTACTGATTTAGCTGCTGTTTTGAAGGATGCTACTGATGATTATTTTAATCGTAAAACTGCCGGTCAAACCAAGTCAAATGGGGAAACTATTTTAGTTGTTACTGATGGTGAACCGGATGATAGAAAAGCTGTGATGCGCGTGATTATTGAAGCTTCTCGACGTATGGAACGTGATGAGGAATTGGCGATTTCGTTTATTCAAGTTGGTACAGACCAGCAAGCAACACGCTTTTTGAAGGTTTTAGATGACGAACTTCAAAGTGCTGGTGCTAAGTTTGATATTTGCGACACAATTACAATGGATGAT
Organism: Calothrix sp. OTE_75_metabat_31; assembly: GCA_031379725.1. Taxonomy (GTDB): domain Bacteria; phylum Cyanobacteriota; class Cyanobacteriia; order Cyanobacteriales; family Nostocaceae; genus JANNFJ01. The sequence continues at coordinate 570 of JANNFJ010001089.1, read as the reverse complement.
ATGGAAGATATGAGTTTATCGGATGTATTGATGAATGCTATTAATGATTAATTTTTATATTTTACGTTTGAGTAATTTTTGAATCATAATTTCTTGTTATGGATGAAATTGATAAGCTGCTATCTGAACTCCAGGATGAATATAGTTACACTAAACCAAAATCACCGCAGCCAAATTTAAGTCAGAATAAATCAATTGTTTCATCTCATCCTTTTGCAGCTTCGGGAATTGATAAGCTGCTTGCAGATGTCAAAAGTGATTTTAAGCAGAAAGATTTAGCCCAAGAATTGCAACGACAGGAAGAATTGCAAGCCAAACAGGTTCGTCAAGAACAAATCAAAGCAAAACAAAAGGAGGGTTTGAAAAAAGAAGCTAAAAGCTGGTTAGAAAAATTAGATCCACTTTCCTCCGAGGGACTTTGGTTTGAACGGTTTGCTCAAGGATATCCTTCAAAATTAGATGCAGCAATCGAATATTTAGAGTCGGTGGAATGATAATTAAAAACTTAGATGCGTTCACTAAGTGATTAATCAGTGCAAGATGTAGAGACGTTACATGTAACGTCTCTAC
>JANNFJ010001001.1:0-2306 GCA_031379725.1 Calothrix sp. OTE_75_metabat_31 | reverse complement strand
TTCACAAACTTTAGTCAAAATGCTTCAAAAGTTTTAGCTGATGCTGAATCCGACACTTTTACGATTGAGCAAGGTGGTATAGTACAAGCTTTAGCCAAACCGCAAGCTTCTTTTCTACAATCTCCATTAGTTGGAAGCAATTCATCTTTAAGTGTTGCTTTTGGTGAGAATAGAGATTATCTAGGTGAGGCAAAAAGTGAAGCAACACTTATAGGTTTATTTAATGTAGATGAAAATACTCCTTTCTCTTTCGACTTTGCCGGAAATTTGAAGTTATCAACGTCAATCGACAATCCATCGATAGAGAATGCCAGAGCAAGTGGAGACATAACTTTTGCATTATTCGACACGACTAATAACAATATTTTAGATTTTTTTAGCCTTGCAGGGAACTTAACAACAGAAGGTGACGATGATTTTATCGCATACCAAACAAGTGACAATGTTAGCTTAACAAACCCAGCTACTGAGTCGAGCTTTGGAGGTCAGCAAGAACTTGCGACGGCTACGGTATCTGGTTCTTTTAAACGTACTTTTGTAAGTAAAACAAATTTATCACTTATAGAAGTTAAGAGAAACCAAGTTAAAGTAACAGCACCAGAACCTTCGACAGAAATCGCTTTATTATTAAGTTGTGGCTTTATTGGTTTGGTATGGAAACGTAAACGCTAATCCGACTATTACCATTAGTACTCCATATAATTAATCTTGATCTTTCCCTTGAGGGCTAGAATCCGGGTCAATACTGCTCGGTTAAGGTTTTTTCCTAAAATCGATCCCCCTAAATCCCCCGCTAAATTGGGGGACTTTATGAGGCTTTTAGCCCCCCTTAAAAAGGGGGGTTGGGGGGATCAATTTCTTAACCGAGCAGTATTGGAATCCGGGTAACTTCTGCGAAACCCGGATTCTTTGAACCTATCAAAACTTTTGACATGGAGTACTACGTCATAATAGCAAGGTGATTATTGTCACTGCCCAAATTAGAAACATAAACCATTAACCTTGACTCACTGCCAAATCGTAACGTATATTTTGTGCGTAGCTTTTGGTAAGTAATACATCGGCTAGAGCTTCGGAAATAGGAAAGTTTGGAGGGCAACATTCTAGCCAAAAGAACTCTCCGACTGGATTGATTTCGAGAAATACGTGGCGACCATCAGGGGTAACAATTATGTCAATTGCTCCGTAATTCAAACCAAAATAAGCGACTAGTTTGAACAACTTTTGCTCAACATCTTTGGGCAAATCATAAGATTCCCAGGAATTGATTAAGGTGAGTCCTTGTCGTCGCCAATCATATTGTGCTTTGTGCAATTGCTGGGAATCAACAGCAGCGGTAAATATACGTTTGCCTACAATAATAGTCCGTAATTCTACGGATTTCGGAACCTTTTCTTGAAACGTCATTGGGCAAAAACGCAATCCATCAAGATGTTCAATGTCGGATAAAGCAACTGGATTGGTGAAAACAACCTTTTCTAGCCCTTGTTCGTCATAAATAGCAAAGGAAGAAAGCATCTTTGTAATCAGACCTTGTTCGCACGATGCAGCAAATTCTCTCACTGCTACAGGATTATTTGTAATTAAGGTACGGGGTATATCTAAACCAAGTTCCCGTGCAACTTGCAATTGCAGCTGCTTGTTGTCGGTTAAACGAATGTTTTGCAATTTATCGAAATGAAATCCTTTGATACTGGCAATCATTCCGTTAATAGTGGCAGTGGATTCTCCAATCGATGCTTTTCTAAGTTGCGATTCCATTGTATTGGGAATTTTTGCACCAACGGCAATACGCCGATACCAGATCGAAGATACCTCGCTCAAATCTAACTTTTCTGAGTCAACGCTTAGGATTTGTTGCTCGGATTTATTATTGTAGTAGACATCGAGATGTACTTCTGTCGGAAATCTGTCTGTATCAAAACGAAATGCTTTTTCTCCTCTTGCTTCAATCGCTTTCATCACCAGAGGAATGCTTTCGTTATCTTGGCTGTGAGTAATAATTAAAACTGTCATGGGTTAGTTGTCAGTGGTCATTGGTTAGTTGGCATTTGGTCACTTAAAAGTGCTTGCGCTAGAGCGTGACTAATGGGATAACCCAAATCTCGCTCTAGCATTCCCCATTCTCCTGTAGGGTTAAGCTCTAAAAAGACATATTCGCCTAATGGTGTTTGGATTAAATCAAATGCTCCAAACGTAAGCCCAAAGCTTGCCATAAAGGTTGTCAGACGAGATACAATTTCTGATGGGAGTTCATGAGGTTGCCACATACAGGTATCTACACTTGCACGTCGCCAATCAACCGT
>JANNFJ010000507.1:0-6193 GCA_031379725.1 Calothrix sp. OTE_75_metabat_31 | reverse complement strand
GCTCGCGTATTCTATAAAGCGAGCAAGATGCTCGCACTACAATGGTATCCTTATTTCCGCCGCACGGTACTAGGATGTTTATCCAACGTTTAAATTTGAAGATATTCAAAAACCCGGCAATAATTATTACCGGGTTTTGATTTATTTAAAACAATTGATTTACTAGTTGACATTTTAATTCTTTATGTGGTTTAGCCCATAATTAGGCAACGTATAAGGCTCAAATCAATGTCTTTCGGTGAAATTTTCTAAGTCATTTAGGCAAGAAACAAACTAGTAGGAAAAGTTGAAGCTCAAATGATTGCAGAATAAGGATTTTAAGGATTAGTAAAATCCTTAATTGGTCCCCAAACCACACCCTTGGAACCTGCATAAGCACAACCACGAGCAGTCATTACACCAGGAACGGATTTAACGTTAGACTTAACGCCACAATCCGACTTACCCTCTTCCATGACATTGAGGTGTTTTTCGCGCTTCTTGCGGGATTTTTCGGGATAAGCTTGGAGGACTTCCTTAATAAGCTCTTTTTGTTCTTCGACGAGGTTCTTATTTTCTGGAGGTGTCATTTTTTTTGCCTCTGTTACTCTATGTAACTGGGAATGTGTAGAATAATTGCGCTTTTGTTGTGCTTGAGCTTGGCAGTAAGGAAGGGGAAGGAAAGTAAAAGCATATTGGACTTTTACTTTTGCTTTTGCTTTTCCTTTCCCATAACCTTAATTATTTTGTAACGGCTGCTCCGATTTCAGGTGCTGCGTGCTTGGTGTCATCATCAAGGATACCGAACTCAATGAGTAGGGCTTCCAATTCATCCATTTCAATAGGTGTAGGAATGGTGAGATTCTTGTTGTCGATGATTTTCTTAGCCAAGGTGCGGTACTCATTACCCTGGTCGCTATCAGGTGCGTACTCGTTAACAGTCATCCGACGCAATTCAGCGTGTTGAACGATGTTGTCGCGGGGTACGAAGTGGATCATTTGGGTATTCAACCGTTTTGCCAAGGTTTCGATGAGTTCGATTTCCCGGTCAACTTTACGGCTGTTACAAATCAAACCACCCAAACGCACGCCACCTGTGTGAGCATACTTCAAGACACCACGAGCGATGTTGTTAGCAGCATACATCGCCATCATTTCACCGGAAGTAACGATGTAGATTTCTTGGGCTTTACCTTCACGAATAGGCATAGCGAAACCGCCACTTTCCGCTAAATACCACTAAAAAGCATGAACTCGATCGAATTTATTGTCCGCAGAATCGGATATGTTGCCAATCCAGTACTAACACGTACTTTCATCGCTATCTTCATTACCAAAATAAGTATGGTCGCTGTTGCCGTAATTACTTTACTTAAGTCATGATGAGGGAGGCTAAATCTAGCAACTTCCTACTCCACAAGGTACTTTACCATTCGCTATGGCTTCAGTAATCCAAATTGGCAATCAAACAATACAGCCTGTAGAATTACCCTACTTGCTAGCTAGGCATAAAATGTTGCACATACTCCAACGTGAAACGATTGTCGATAAAGCCATCGCTACTATCGAACTTACGGACGAGGAGAAAGCCAGTACTATAGAGCAATTTTCACAACAGAACAAGCTTACTACACCAGAAGCTCTTAAAGCGGCACTACAACAACTTTGTATCACTTCAGTACAATTTGAAGCCATAGCGACAAGGGAATTGCGGGTAGAAAAATTCAAGCAAGCAACCTGGGGCAATAAACTCGAACAATATTTTCTGCAATTTAAACCCCAACTCGATAAGGTTATCTACTCCCTCCTCCGTACCGACAATAGCGAAATAGCACATGAATTATTCTTCCGCATCCAAGATGGTGACACCACATTTGCCGATTGTGCCAAGGAATACTCAAAAGGGCAAGAAGCACAAACGGGTGGGTTAATTGGTCCGGTATCACTATCACAATCTCACCCAGCGATCGCACAGAAGTTAGGGACATCCAAACCGGGGCAAGTGCTGCCACCAATGAAGTTGGAGAATTGGTATGTAATCGTGCGTTTAGAGAAGTTGATTCCTTCCCAGCTAGATGATGCCACACGGACTATGCTACTCAATCACCTATTTGAACAATGGTTGGGAGAACAAATCCAATTAGAGCGAATTTCAATTGTGAGTGAGAGTGATAACTTCCCTTTTGACGAATCTTTCCGTTAGTTGCAAATAATCCTGGTTGAAACCGATGATTGCAGGTTGGTTGCAGTTAATCCTGGTTCAAGTGTAATTATAGTTACAAGTAATCCTGGTTTGAAAATGTTGTCGGTGGAACCATAACATTGCCGCGACTGGAAGCATAACGTTGCTGCAACTGAGGCTGTAATGCTCATTATTTCGTTATGCTAAAGCATCTATTTTTGAAGGATTGGAACCATAATGTTGCCGGGAGTCAAAAATGGAACCATAAGCTTGCCAAAAATCTCCAGACTTAAAAGCCTCACTTCGACGCCGCTTTATGCGTTTAATTGACCACAAAATCCCAAAAAATAGAACGGAATTGCGTACCTAAAAAATAGAAGCATAACTTTGCCAAATTGAATTGGAAGCATAACCGTACCAAAGCGGCAATATTATCCTTCCACCGACAAATGTGTTAATTGCAGGTTTGAGTGATTAGTATTGCAGGTCGTTACAACTAATATTAATGAAGCCCACGGTATTCATATTGGTGATGTTTTCCATAAATCATATTGCTTGAATTATTTTATACTTAGTATGCTTGCGTAAAAATGAGTTTAAACCCTGACTTAAATCAAATTTTTGATCGCATTGCTCCCTTACCAATGGAGAAGAAACCGAAGGGGATATGCAAACCCTGCGGCAATTGCTCAATGCGCGTCAGGGTCAAAATTCGATTCAAATCGGTAAATATCATGTCAATATTACCGAAGGTCGGAATATTCAGATAGGTGATCGCACTTCATCCACAAACAGAGAAAAGTGATCGCGCTCCATCGAATATGACTTCGGGTGAGGGAATTGAATGTTGGGTACAGGACGGATTCTAACTATTCGCTATCATGGGAGATTTTTGAAGCCTACACCCAACCTATGCTTTACTTATACAGTTTGACAAATCCTCTTCTTACTGATTCCTCGAATACAGTTGCTAGGTCAATGCTGGTAGTTGGATAAGGGACTTTACTTTGTCGCATATCGACAGTCACCCTACCATTATGAACTTGTACGTGAGTATGATCTCCCGTAGAAAGACCTGTGCTTCCTTCTTGTCCAATTAGAGAACCTGCCGTAATAGTTTTGCCTTTTAAATTTTCGTCAATCGAATCCTCGCTAAAGTGCCAGTATATGAATGTTTTCTTCAAATCTTTGTTGTATACTGCAACTGTCCCATTGTATTTCCAATCATTAACTGTTTGACCATTTTTAGCTTCTATCACCTCACCGCCAACTAGAGCATAAACACTTTTGTTTTTATCGCCATCTACAGAGTCAAATGCTGAATATTTTAAATTTTCCATAGGATGATCCGTTCGAGTCATAGAATTGTTAACATTATCTTGATAGAGTGTATTTAAATAATCAGATTGTTTATAGATATAGTCAGGATTGGGTGATGCTGGAATGACGATATCACCTTGGCTATAAATTTTTAAACTACTAATCTTATCATTCCAATCCTTACCAACAAAAGGAGTTGAACTATTCCAAATAACTCTTTTCCCTTCAAAATTAGCATGTTCGTAGGCTTCTACTACCCACCCATTAGGCATCTCTAATGAGGAAATCATATCATTCCAATTTATAGCAGAAAGATTACTAATTTCTGACTCTTTCAGATATACTCCCTTTCCTTTAAAATTAGAATCTTCATATATAATTGGGTAGTCGTAATAGTAGCTAGGCAAAATACCCTTTCCACCTACAGTTACGGAATTATCATCAGCACCTGTACGTGTAGTGATGCCTTTTCCACCTACAGTTCCAGAATTAACAGACTCAGAGTTATCAATCGATCCATTATTTTGAGTTTGTCCATTTTGGTTATTGCTATTATTCGGATCATTCGCAGTTTGAGGCAGAGACATCGTATTAATATCTCCAACAGTGATGTTTCCATCTTTGTAATTCACCACCGTATTCTCAAATAATTGGCTGTAACTACCATCCTGTCTTTTTTGGATGTCGGATACTTGGTTACCAAATTGACTGCCGTTAGTTTTCAAGTAAGTCTGTATAGTATCTCTTACGGTGCTAATTCGTATCCATTCAGGGGTAATATCAGTCGCATTTGCAATATCTGTATTGCTAGATGGAAGTGATGGGACTTGAGGCTGCGTCGAACTATTATTATTCGGCAGGGTCATAACATTGGGATCGTGAGGTGGTAAATATACAGGCTGCGCCCAAGAGAAGTCGCTGGAAAGCACATCCGAACGATTTTGACCAGCTTTGTTGAAGACCTCAATTGTGCCCCCTTTCTGGGTCATGAAACCGCCCTCGAAGTCTTGACGATAGCTGCCATTAAATTCATAGCGATCGGATATCGGATACCCAAGGAAGCTAGCTGGACCCTGCGCTCGGTAATATTTTTCTAAGATATCGCCGCTTACAACATAAGCCTTATCGGAGCCATTCAGGTTCATGATAATACTGCGATTTGTGCGGCTAACTTCAAAATCCTGTACCTCACCTTGTCCCCAAGCATGAATTTCATTTGTCTTTCCACCTAAAACAGTAGGTCCACCTGCTCGGTTGAATGCATTGATAAAGGGATTAGTCAGTACATCTGGACGATTTTTTGCCAAATTATCGAATATTTCTACAACCCCTTGAACGTTTTGGGTCATAAATCCACCTTGGAAATCTTGTCGGAATCCATTATTGAACTCATAGCGATCCGAGGTGGGATAGCCAAGAAAGCTCGCTGGACCTTTGGCAATATAATACTGGTTCCAAATCTCACCACTCACTATATAAGCAGTGTTAGAAGCATTTGCCTTCATAACGGTGTTAAACTGATTTCCCTTCACAAAGTCTTGAACCTCACCTTGTCCCCAAGTGTGAACATCACTACGCTTGTCACCTACAGCAGCTAGCCCACCTGCTCGGTTAATCGCATCCGTCCAAGGATATCCCGTTACGGCAAAAGGCATTTCATTCGCCTTTAAAGCCTTAGATATCGTGCCGTTTTGGAATAAATAGCCACCTTCAAAATTTTGGCGTATCCCCCCATTCCATGAATATTGACTATCCATCGGCATTCCTAACCAACCACCAGAGCCACCGACTTGTGCGTAGATTTTCTCCATTTCTCTTGTGACTACCACAGCACCAGTCTTCGCTGACCAGTGGATGCTGGCACTGTTGTCATAAGTGGTATAACGTCCCGTCGTGCCAAAGGGAGAAACCAATGTTGGCTTATTCTCGCTCGCTTGCCCTAAAATATTTTGGTTTACTGCATAGGCTTTTTCAATGGCTTCAGTCCAAGGATAACTCGGCATCTCATTTGGACGAAAAGCTTTTGCTTGATTGGAATCTTGGAACAAATACCCACCTTCAAAGTCTTGGCGAACTCCCTCTTTCCACATGTACTGATTTCCCGTTGGCATACCCAACCATGTACCGGAACCACCAACTTGCCCGTAAATTTCCTCCATTTCCGAGGTAATTACAATAGCTCCGGTTTTAGCAGACCAATGGATAGTTCCTCCGCTACTGTAGGAACCATAACGACCTGTCGTGCCAAATGGGGAGATATTAGTTTCTTGATTGTAGACAAGTTGCCCCAAAACAACTTGATTTTCAGCATATACCCTATCAATCGCATTTTGAATCACAGATACTTCAACTACTGGGGCTTGCGATGCTGACATCAACCTATCGATGTTGCCTCCATTTATTAATAGATCGTCTGCTTTTGTTGGCAGTAATGCTGTATCTTTCCCGATTCCTGTCAAAAAGTCCGTATCTGCTGATTTTTTCTCAACTAGAAAATTATTTGCAACTGGATTTAGAAGTAATTCGCTACCACCAAAGATTCCGTTACCAGTATTAGGTATCACGAGGTCTGTGCTTGGCGCTCCGATTGGTGCAGTAGTGTTACTTGGACGATTATAATTATCGAGCAATGGGTCTGTAAATATTAGAGGTACTGACAATCCGTCATTGCTAAATGTGTTATTGGGTAAGTCAAAGCTATTGGTTTCTGCC
>JANNFJ010000848.1:0-3983 GCA_031379725.1 Calothrix sp. OTE_75_metabat_31 | reverse complement strand
TGACCCCAATCATATCGCAAAGGGGAGAGTATTTATAACTATAAAGTGTTCAATCTTAAAAAAAACTAACATTGTGTCCCGATGGGAAAGTATCACAGTCGAGGAAAGGGGGGTAGTACGATTACAGCTTTATGTGCAATTTCTGTCTTGCAACTTACTGCCTGAGACTGTAATGTGCAATCCTTGACTAAAGTATATCTTGCGGTATATTACGATAAATGCTTTTATATGGTAACGAAAGTTTCTTCGATGTTGTTGTAATTGCTTGCAGAATAACTCGGTTTGAGTTATATTCTCACCACCACCGAAGTTTATAGTCGATGCTGCGGACATAACACAGCTTTGTTCGTAAAGTCAACTAGTTTGCTTAATAGTCTGGCTCAGACACTTTCATCGTATATTTAGTTTCGATTTGTGCGAATAATTTTTTGATTACGTCAATTCGTCGAAGTATATGTATGAAAAGCATCTAAAAAGACTATCTACTTATGCAAGTGCAAGGTAAAGGCAATAAGAGGACAAAATCAGACGGTGTTGGTAGCATAGGAGGTTGATAATATAGTCATTTACGGTAAAGTGAGATGTTACAAGTATATTTAGAACGCCTAAATCATTTATTCGGTAGGGTTTGGACTACTTTCCTGTGCAATGCTGATGTAAATGACGGCACAAAATTAGTAAAGGCATGAAGCAATAGAACCTATATATTGTGCGTGTTAATTTAACAGATATTTCATTCAAAGCAACTGCGGCTATGATTAAATATCCGATTTAACACTCTTGTTTGCCCAAAAGCGAAAATGCAATTTACGCTTGGCTGTTTTGGTGCCACAAATTTTGATAGTTGTTTGTCAGCATATAGTTTTAGCAAACGGCAAAACCCGAAAAGCTAAGTGCAACTATGTATTTGCAATTACAGTATTATGTGTCCTGATTGTAGCGAAAATATGAGAATAAACATAATATTAATTAAACAAGAAAAAAAGGTACGGGTGCGGGTACAATCATTTTCAATAAGTCAATATATGAGGAGATAATATTCCAAACAAAATAATCGAATGTAATGCAACAGTAGTATCGAGAATAATGAAATACTGTTATGATACCCGTGTTAATAAGTGAATTGGTGTGGTGTGGTGTTAAAGGAATTAATCAATGAAACAAATTGTAGATTTTAGTGGAAGACCTTTTCATTTCATAGGTATTGGTGGAATAGGCATGTCTGCGCTTGCTTACGTAATTGCAAAGCGCCAATTACCAGTATCAGGTTCGGACTTGCGTCCTAACCATATGACTCATAAATTAGAGTCTATTGGAAGTCATATATTTAGCAAACAAGAAGCAAGCAATCTGGAATTCTTTCGACCAGAAGTAGCATCAAATACTCAAACTACATTATCATCTGCGGTAGAAGCGCAATTGCCGCAAGTAGTTTGCTCAACTGCAATTAATACAAATAATTTAGAATATAAAGCGGCTTTAGAATTAGGGTGTCCGATTTTTCATCGTTCGGATATACTTGCCGCACTCATTGCTGAATATTACAGCATTGCAGTTGCAGGAACTCACGGGAAAACGACGACAAGTAGCATGATTGGTTACATGCTACTACAAGCCGGACTCGACCCAACAATATTAGTAGGTGGAGAAGTCAAAGCTTGGGAGGGAAATGCTCGATTAGGAGAAAGTAAATATTTAGTTGCGGAAGCTGACGAGTCGGACGGCTCTTTGGTAAAACACGCTCCTGAGATTGGTATTATTACTAATATTGAGTTAGACCACCCCGACCATTACGAAACATTAGAGCAAGTAGTCGATACCTTTTTGACATTTGCCCAAAGTTGTAAAACTGTAGTTGGTTGTATTGATTGCGAAACAGTGCGCGATACCATTTTCAATGGTCGCCAAGGGCATCGCATCAAGCCAACAATCTCCTACAGTCTCTATCCTGACACAAACGCTGATTATTATGTCACCGATGTTGACTATCGTGCTGACGGTTCAAGAGCGCTAGTTTGGGAAAAAGGCAAAGCAATGGGTGTATTAAATCTAAAGCTGCTTGGTCGTCACAACCTCAGTAATTCACTCGCTGCGGTAGCAATTGGTCGCGCTTTAGGTTTAGAATTTGGCGAAATTGCCCTTGGACTTGCCACCTTTGAAGGTGCGCGTCGCCGCTTTGAATTTCGAGGTGAAGTTGATGGAATTACCTTCATCGACGATTATGCCCATCACCCTAGCGAGATTCGCGCCACATTGGCAGCAGCACGCTTGCAAGCACGCCCCGGACAGCGTGTGGTCGCAATTTTTCAACCGCATCGCTATAGTCGCACCTTGACCTTTTTAGATGAATTTGCTCAAAGCTTTGCTCATGCGGATTTGGTAGTTTTGACAGATATTTATGGTGCCGGCGAAGCAAATTTGGGGCTAATCAGCGGCGAACAATTAGCTGTCGAAGTTGCCAAGCATCATTCGCAAGTAAAGTACGAACCAACCTTGGATTCGGTTCACGAGTTTTTACTCGAAGCCCTGCTTCCAGGAGATTTGGCATTATTTTTAGGTGCGGGAAATTTGAATCAAATTATTCCTGACATGATTACGACAATGCGTCAACCTGTTGTACAAGCTACGTCATAAAAAGCGAGAGTAGGGATTAGGGAGTAGGGTATTAAGCTAGGAATAATAGAATTTTTATTCAATAGTCAAGACCTATTGCTCCCTGTTCCTAATTCCTAATCCACATCCTACTACCATCTTCACAGCAAAAGCAATTAGCCGTTTTAAAGCTTATGTTTATGGTTTTAAAACCTTAACAATTATCTAAAAAAGGTCAATATGACAACTTTTCAGGCACCTACAAATGTCTGCGATGCTTCAGAACTCAGTGCTGACCAAAAGCAACCAGCTAAATCAATTAAGAATAAGGTGATTAATTTACCTGGAACCGATTGTACGATTAAGCCGTATGTTTCCCTTTCTGGACATACTTCTTACCGTGTTGGCGGCCCTGCCGAATGGTATGTTGCACCCCGCAATATTACTGGACTCGAAGCAAGTATTAAATACGCACGAGAATCAGAATTACCAGTAACCGTTTTAGGGGCTGGTTCCAATTTACTAGTTAGCGATCGCGGTCTTCCCGGTTTAGTAATTAGCACTCGTCACCTGCGTTCAAGCAGTTTCGATGCTTCTACAGGTCAAGTCACAGTGGCAGCAGGTGAATCAATCCCAGGCTTGGCTTGGGCTGCAGCGGAACTCGGTTGGCAAGGACTCGAATGGGCAGTCGGTATCCCCGGTACAGTTGGCGGTGCGGTAGTAATGAATGCCGGCGCACACAATGCTTGTATCGCAGAGATGTTTGTTAGTGCTGAAGTGCTTTTACCCGATGGTACGCTCAAAACCTTGACAGGCGAAGATTTGGGTTACAGCTATCGGACATCTAAGCTGCAAGGTAGCCAATGCATTGTTACCCAGTCGACTTTACAACTTCAACCTGGTGCTGACCCAGCGGTTGTTACTGCGACTACTAAGCACCATAAAGAACATCGGTTGAATACTCAACCTTACGATAAACCAAGCTGTGGAAGCGTTTTCCGCAATCCCACACCTTATAAAGCTGGCTGGTTGATTGAGCAAGCTGGTCTAAAAGGCTACCAAATCGGTAAAGCTCAGGTTGCACCGCGCCATGCTAATTTCATCATTAACTGTGGTGGAGCTAGTGCAGGTGATATTTTTAACCTAATTCGCTATATTCAGCACAGTGTCCAAGAACATTGGTCTATTTTACTAGAGCCAGAAGTCAAAATGATTGGTGAGTTTCAAGCTGTTTGAAATGAGTTAGGAGTTATACCAATTCTGTATGAAGCTGCATAGACCGCCTCCGGGCTATAAGCAGTAAGTGCTAACTAGAACATAGACGCGGTAGCGGCTTCTTGCAGGGTAGCCTGCTGTAAGCAGGCGTTGAATATGCATCTTCATATAAAAAT
>JANNFJ010000822.1:0-9722 GCA_031379725.1 Calothrix sp. OTE_75_metabat_31 | reverse complement strand
GCGGGGAGGGTTAGGGTGGGGTTCTATATTATGCAACTTCATATTAAATTGGTATAAGTAACAAAGGATATTCCTCTTCAATAAATTCAGGTGAGTTTATAGTAAAAATTAGCAATTTTCCAGGCTATAAAACTCCATTTTGGGTTATCAGTTACAGATGCCCAGTAGGAAAAAGCACGAATTACTGACCCGTAGGATACTTTTTTAACCTTACCAGTTCGTCCTCTTTCCTGCCCATCTGTGCGAGTGTTTCCTTTCGTGCTAATCTCCCCTGTCGGCAAAATTCTTGTATTTTGCCACAACAATGCTTTATTAATCATTTCTGCAACTGTTGGTGTTAGAGGGTGATTAGGAAAGTGGGCTAACCAACGCTCGGCATACACAATACCAACCATTTGGTAACTGGTATCGTAGCCTCCTTTTTCTGGGTTAACACCATCAGGTAGTTGCAGCGATAAGCCATTCTCAATTGATTTACTAGCATAATCAATTAGCTGACTGTCGTTGGTCAGTTTGCCCGTGAGTCCTAAAGCCGCAGCAACTAAATAACGACGATGAGTATATGGGTTGTTGCGTCTGATTCCTCGTTCCCAGACTTTTGGTAAAATCATCCAGCGGGCAGCACTATGTAACAATGGTGTATACTTAGCAACTTGCTCGGCATATATTTCGGACTGTGGCGATTGTTGTATGGCTAAAAGCGTGTGGGCAACTGCTTGCACAAAGAAAGAAGTACTGTGAAAATCATCAGAAGTTCCTGAAAAGCTTCCATCAGGTGCTTGATGTGCAAATCCCCAGTCAATCATTTTAAATCCTGCTTCAATTGCTTTTGAGTCATTTTTGATTAGTCCAGCAACGACTGAATCTTCGGCATCTCGTTGTTCTTCAATGTACCACTTTGTTGCCTGATTGTTTTCCCAAAGAATATTTCCATTCCTAGCACCATTAGGAGACATTGAAGCATATAAATTAGATGGTTTTCGGTAAAGAACATTCGCTATTAAGTCATTTGACTCATGCTCAAAGTCTGTTTTTGGGGATATTAAGGTTTGAGTACTATTTTGCCTGTTTACAAGATTAGAAGTGATACCGGGTGTATCTGCGAATACCACGTTTGTTGTCAGTATAGTTACAAATAACAGCAGCAAATATATTAACTTTTGGACATTAGTTTGTAGTTTCATTTTTCTAATTATTTTTAGCATTTTTAATATATTGCAATCCTGCTGAATCTAATAGAAGAATAATTCCTCCAGGTAAACTTAGCAACCAACTTAGTAGAGTAATGACGAGAGATAATAATAAAGCTTGTTCGCTAGTTAAACCAATTCTATTAAATAAATAAACCCATAAACCCTCTTTTATCCCCAATCCACCTAAAGATATTGGTAGTAATGTGACAACAACGATAATCGGAATGAAAACTAAAAGCTCTGAAAACGAAACAGGAATTTCTAATTGTTGAGCAATTAAGTAATGATAGTAGACTATACCTAACTGTAGTAAAAAAGAAAGCCCAATTGATAGAGCTAGTGCTTGACGATTTTGAGCAAATTCTCGAAGTAAAATTTGGATTTTAGCTAATCGAGACGCTAAACTGACTAAACGTAACTTATGTAAAATTGGCTCTGCTAACATAAGTAGTTTCGGGCTAGCAATTAATAGCACTCCTGCCACCAAAGCGCCGACACAAGCAAAAAATATCAAAATAATATCCCAACGTCCTACAACTCGAAAAGCAGGTGCTAAACCGAATATAGCTAAAGCAGATAAAGCTGCTAAACCTGTAAATCTTTCTAAAAATACAGATACAAGTGCGACTTCTGAATCTTTGGTAACTTTTGCCACTCGGTAGACTCTATATACATCTCCACCTAATGCGCCAGGAAGAAAAATATTCAGAAACATCCCAGCAAAATAGCTACTTAATAAAATAATGTTGGGTACTGAATTTTTGGTAGAACTGAGAACAACCTGCCAGCGCAAACAACTTAGGCACTGTAAAGCTGTGTAATAAAGTAGGGCAAAGATGATAAAGCCGAAAGAAAGATTTTGAAACTGTGTCCAAGCTTGCCTAAAATCTACACGAGTAAATACTAAGCCAAGTAAGCCTATACTAATTACGGTTTTAATAATTATGATTGGTTTAATTTTCATATTTCCTATTTCCTATTTCAAAATACAGTTGTTTAGACAAAACAATCATTATTGTTTGGCAAAGCTAAATGTATTTACTTAACAATTTGCTGTTTTATCTTCAATTAATCCTTAATAAGCTCCCAAATCTTTACCTTGATTAGTAATAAGACGCGGTATTCCATTTTCTGGCTGCCATAAACGCAGGCGAGTACCAAAAGAGTCAATGACTGGCTTACCTAAAGTTTCAACATATTCCCAAGTATGACGATTAAATCGCCCTTTTCTTGATTCTTCTAAATGAATCCATACTCGTTTAGATTTTTCTAAAACATGATTAATTTGGTCTGGATTGGTAATTATTTGCCCCCCTGCCCAACGGTCAATTAATTTATCTTTATTCCAGTAAATAGCATCAAAATAACCTGTTCCCATTAAAAAGTAATCTATTTTTCCTAAATTTGTTACTGCTAAAGAAGGAAGAGGAGAAATAACAACGTCGCTTGCTTGTTTATGGGTCATAATATATTCAAACATTTGAGAATTTCGTTTATTTATAGACTCTTGGTAGCTAAATAAAACTCTAACTGGCTGAATATTAAGAATTAGTAGAAGAATTACAATGCTTAATGCTAATCTTTGAAGCGGTAATTGCTGAAACATTAGGTTTAGTTGATGAGTCAAACTGTTAGTTATATGTATTGCACTATGAATAGCTTGCAAAATAAATATGGGATAAATTGCATATATATATCTTTCATCAGGTTGATAACTGATAAGAGTAACGATTAAAACTTGTACAATAATACTTATAGATAAGTAGATGTTTTCCCCTGATTTATGCTTGATAAAGTAGAACAAGCCCATTATAAAAAACAAGCTATAAATAGTTTGCATTCGGTCTGGACCAATAAAAAAGTTAGCTGTTAATTCTGTAATATCTGAAAAGTGAAGCCTAAGATAAGAAGCAGTACTGTCAGATATTGCAGCTAAAGGAGTCAATAGCTTGATAGAAGAAAAGCCAAGGCAATATATAAAGATTAAGACTGTCAATAGAGAACCTATTAAAATCTGCATATCTTTCAATAATTGAAATGGGCGGTAAAAATATAGGAAACCAAGTATAAATACAGGCAGTATAGTTAAGCTGATTTCTTGAGTTAATAGAGTTAAAGTAAGTGCAATAAAAAATATATGTTGATAAATTCTACCTGCTTTATCAATAAAACCTTTGAAAAATGACCAAAAAGACAAAATTGTTAAAAATTGAAGTACTTGGTAAAAACGGATGTTACGTGAATACCAAATTTCCCAAGGGCTGATAGCTAAAATTGCTGTTACAAATAAAGCAATCCATATTTGACCAGTAATTTTACGTGCGAATAAATAAACTAAAGCCAAGACAAATGTACCAGCCATCACAGAAAGAAAACGAGCGCTGACAATCGAATCTCCAAATATTTTTAACCAAGCAGCTAATAGGAATTGATAGAAAGGACCACGAGTGTACCAAATACCAGAAGTGGCTATAGGCGCACCTGTACGAAGAATTCCTCTGCTTGCATCAAGGGAAGTATTTTCATCAGTATCTAAATCTATAAAATCTAAATTATAAGTCCTTAGCGCAAACCCGATACCAACAATTAAGCCTAAAACAATCCATTGTCCTGATGAGTGTAATAATTTTGGCAGCGCGATATAGCTATCTTGAATTTGCCATCTTTTTTTTATGCATAGTATAGTAGCAATTATAATTGTACTTGCGACAACAAAAATTAAAATAGGATTTCCCCCTATTGCTAAAGCTAAACTAGCTACTACCCCAAACAAAAACCACAAACTCCAACGAGGGAAATCTCCCAGTGTATTTCTGATTTTGCTCAGTAGCAAAGTGAGTATAAAAACACTTATAAACCCAATCAAGATTAAATAATTGCTTTGTGGTTGAGCAAAAAGTAATCCGACTTCTGCTTCTGCGTAGCGGTGTTTGAGCAAGGTAATACCGGCTAAAAATAAAGTTGCGGGTGTCAGTACTGCTGCTCCCACACCCAGACTATCCCACCTGTTTTTACACCCTAAGCAAAAGCCTAAATTTAGGGCATAAATTAAAGTACAGATAACTCCCACTAATTGCCAAAGAATGTGACGCAATAAATAATTTGGATAATTGAGCAAATAGGCATCACCTTCAAAGTTACGACTAAATTGTTGTGGTTTAGGTAAGCTAAGAAAGGTTACAACTTGCCCTTCACCTACTCCATTTTCCCACCCAGAAGCCACTTGCTTGAAAGCTCTCCAAGTATTATCAGTTGCAGTTGTACTAATAATCTCCCCTTTTCCTGTTTCTGCCCATCCATCCAAAAACAAATTTATAGAGCCATTATCAACAACTTTGTTTTCTATCAATGTCGCTTCTAAAGGGCTTGCTAAACTAACGGCTAATGTATTGTTTCCAGGTCGTAAAAGCTTTGTTATTTCCAATAAATGTAGCTGCTTACCGTTTTCAGTTATGTAATTATTGACCAACGAACCATTCAACAAAACAGAGTACCGTCCTCTACCAGCAAATCGAATATAAGCGTGAGAAATTGGGGTTTGTGGTATCTGCCATACCCCTCTGAACCATACCTGACCTTTTTGACTTAGAGTTCCTGTAATCCAATTTCCTTCTAGAGGACGGTCAAATAAATTTTTACTCAATCTACTGTAAGTAGCTTCTTGAATTGAGCCAAGTTCCCTAGCCTCTAGCCAACTAGCATCAGTAAAATCGACATCATACCATTGCAGCGATTGACGAGTTTCTGACAAATTTGACACTCGCCAATTAGCTACTCCTGTTGTCAGGTTAATTGGAGTTAAACCAGCGCCAAAATATACAGTTCCCTCAACAACTGTACGCGGATTTTGTTTTCCTTTTTGAATTTCTAGAGCAATAACATTTTTGCCTGGGCGCAAATGTTGAGTTAAATCTACGTAACCTGTTAATTTCCAATCTTTTGAACTGGCTAGTAAATAATTGACTGAAGTTTTGGCATGATAATTATTGCTGTCGTTCACATTTTCTTCGGGTGTCCTCAACCCACCACGCAAACCAAGAGAATTATTCAGCACGCTATTTTCCCGTGCGACCCGGCGGCCATTCACATACAAAGTAAAATCATTATCAGCACTTATTCGTAGCCAACCTGCCTCGGCTTCATCAGGTAAATAAAACGTGTGACGTGCGTAAAAACGGTAAGTTGAGGATTGTGGAGCAATCCATTGAGCTTCAGATGCCCAAGCAACACGTTCGACAGAAATAGGTGTTTTCTCCCAAATCGAAAACCCTAACATTCCCAGTAAAAATCCGAGAGTAACAACTAGTCCTAATGGCAACCAACTAAACCGTTTCATCTTTAATTAGTCCGCTGAAGATTTTTTCCAAGCACTGCTGTCTACCGATTGGCGGTATCTTTCCCAAGTTTTATCTGTGTCGTCGTTATCATATTCAGCCCAAGCGATATGTAAATAAGCTTGTCCAAGTAAACCAATTCTAGGTTCCTGTAAATATTCTTGTTCTTTGATGATTTGCTTGGCAATATCGGATGATTTTTTAAATTCACCATTTATAACTCTAGCTAGCATCAAATCATAAAGCCCTTCAATATGTCCGGGAAAAACTACTAATGCCTTTTCAAACAAATCTGCTGCGGCTCCAGGCTTTCTATTCCCAGTATTATTTAAATATTCTACACCTTGATTCAAAATTGATGATGCTAAATAACCTCGAACTAAAAATCGACTCTTATCAATATCTAAAGATTTTTGAAAGTATTTTTCTGCTTCTTTAAAATTTATTTTTTTATAATTTTCTAAGCCTTGAATAAAACTAATTAAAGCTGGTTCGGATTTATCCCCGTAGTACTCGGCTCTAGCCAAGCGTTCTAAAAATACTTCATCACCTTTTAAACAAGGATATAATGATGCCAACATTTTACTATTAGCAACGACTTTTGAATACTCACCTATACTATACTCAACATCTATTTGATAGTTGAATATATTTACTCCTATAATAAAAAATATTATTAAACTAAATAACAATCCAGTGCCAACCAGCGAGATTTTTAAATCTTTAGTGAAATTGATATTTTTATCGTTGGTTCCTAAAGATATTCCAATCAAAATAATCAGTATACCAATTAAAGTATACATCCAGCCTTTGCCAATAAAGGCAAAAAATCTATTATTATAGCCGAAACCATCTAGGACAATTTTATCCCAAGAGGGTAATTGAAAAAAACGGCTATCTGAGATTGACATCTCAAAAGTTGATGGCGGTAGTTCTGGCACATCTAAATATATATTCTGTTTCCAGCGTGCTTGCACTTCTGAAAAATTTTTATTTACATGATCTGATACATTTTCTCCTTGATTATAGTAAGCAGACGCAATAAATTTAACTTGTGGATTCCAAGTAGTAACAAAAAAAGGAAATAACATTACTGCTATCAAAGAGGCTACAAATCGTTTTCTTGGAGGTGTGCTAATCACATCCTTGAAAATTAACACAAAAACTTGAATAGCAAGTATCCCTGCACAAAATTCCCCGATTCTATAAAAATTAATATTGGTTTCAAAGGTTTCTAAAGCTTGAAACGGTAATTGATACCAAGGGTTAATCGCCCCTAATGTTAAAAATAAAGCACCAATCAGCAGAACTATTCTCTCTCGAATGAACCAATCTTGCCAAGGGCGGAAGTTTTTTCCAGCAAATAAAGTGTTAATTAATGCCATTAGTGACCCTCGGCAATTGGTACTTGTATTGTTTCAGAAATAATACTATCTCCTGGATTTAAAGCTCTAGCATTGAGAACTACCTGTTCTCCAGGTTTTAAACCTGCTAATACCTCACGTTTGTTATCAAATGTCCTACCAAACTTAACTTTTTTGACAACTGCTTTGCCATTGATTTCAACCATTACCATACCCTCACCAGCAGATAAATGTGTGACGGCACTTTCGGGAATTGTTAGAGCAGTCTTACCCTCCTGAAACTGTATATAACCTTGCAATCCTGAAGGCATTTTCAAATCATCAACAGCAATCCAAGCCGAATAGGTATATTGCTTATCAATTCCTGCTTTTCCTCTAATAGTCTCAGTTTCGACAGTGGGATTAACTTGGATCGCTCGCCCTCTAAAACTCTGTCCAGGGTATGCTACTAACCTAACTGTAGCCGTATCACCGATTTTCACAGCACCAAGTCGTGCTTGGTCGATGTAAGCTTTAAATACCGTATTTTGAGTCAGAGTTAGCAAAGGATCGCGCCCGCGTGCATCAGCAATTTCACCACTATGGATATTCACTCTACTTACTAAACCATCTGTGCTGGCATAGATAACAGTTCTACTTAAATCTCTTAAAGCTTCTTGTAATTCAATTTTACGGTTTTCCAACGTTAAACGAGCGCTTGCCAAGTCTTTATCTAAATTTGTTTGAGAAAGTTCCAACTGTTGTTGAGCAGAAATCAATTCGTTACGACGCTGTATATAAAAATCTTTACTACCGAATCTTTCACTTTGAGTACCAATAATTCCTTGTTGAGCAGCAAGCAATTCTCGTTTACGAGTAGCATACATATCTTCCATGTCATAACGCTGAAACTTAGAGATAGCCCCCTGCTGCTCTAAAAATTGAATTTGTTTTAATTTTTGTTCTGCTGTCTTCAATCTTGTTTTAGCAGCCGCAACATTATTATCAACTTCCTTTTCGGCTAAAGAGTCTATTTTTGCCAGTCTTGTTTGAGCAGTATCTAGCCTTGCCAATGCCCCATCAAGATTCTTTTTTAAGTTATGCAACCTTTGCGGTATAGAACTTTGCAAAGCCTGAAGATTTTTTTCTGCTGTCGCTAGGTTATTGCGAGCCGTATTCACTCGCTCTTCAAAAGACACCCGCTGCAACTCAAGCAAAGGTTGACCCCGACGCACTAGTTGCCCTTCTGCTACATAAACTTTTTCTACAAGTCCAGATATCAAAGAACGGACATCTACCTGTTGCATTGCAATCGATTCACCTGGTGCCCCAATATTATTTTCTAAACTTGTTGTTGCTGCTGCAACAGTTTGAACCTGAATTGGCTTACCTGATATGCGTTGCAAAGCAGGATAACCAAAGCCAGAAGAGTAGAATCTAGATTGGGGGTTGCTCAGAGTAGGTAAAAGTAATTTCACCGAGAGAATTGCCATCAAAGCAATGGGAGCTACCACTAAGGTAGTTAAAACACCACGGGACAAAAGTTGACGGGATTGCATCATAATTCCTGTTAGAGTAGTACTGAGGTAAATTGAAAAGGCTTCATACAGAACCTGGTAGATTCACCCTTCCCAAGGACTACACTTAATATAGTTCTATAATTCCCTTAATTTACATAAAACTAGCATTTTTAGGTTGAAAAATTAAATCTACCTGAAATGCTTATTAAATTAGGGTTTCTAGCGCTTTAACTGCCAAAAGACTATACTAAAACGATCGCAAAAACCTGCTGCCACAGGGGTATAATTCGCGCCCAGCTAAATCTAACTTGAACATCTGCCAAACCAGCTTGCCCAATTTCAAGAGCTTGGTCTGGATTTGTTAGCAAAGTTAAAATCGCTTCTGCCAGAGCTTTCGGGTTTTTTTCTGGTACTAGTAAACCTGTTTTTTTTGATTGAATCACATCTATAATTCCGCCGACAGCGCTAGCAATTACTGGCTTTTGGTGAGCTAAAGCTTCTATCATCACAATTCCCAGCCCTTCGGTATCACCCTTGCTATCAACAATCGCAGGCAATACAAAAATGTCGCAGGATGCATATTCTGATGCTAATTCTTCCTTGCTAACAAAACCTAAGAATTTAACTACGTTATTCAAATTCAATGCGTCACACTGCGATCGAATCTCTTGTTCAAGAAGCCCTTTACCAACAATCCGCAAATTTACTGTTTGTTTCGCTAAAACTAAAGGTAGAGCCTCTAATAAATATCGCAATCCTTTACGTTCATCGAGTCTTCCCACGAACAAAAGTACAGATGCCTGACCGAATGGTCGTTGTTTTGATGGTTTAGGTTCAATTGTCAAACCGTATGGAATAATACTAACTTCGCCATCAGAAAGCTTGCTTAAAAGCGCACGAGTGAACGAAGAATTAGCTGTGACTGCCCTAGCCATCGGCAACATCCACTGCAGAACATACCCGACAAAACCGAATTTATTTGCTAGCATCAACTCAGCACCGTGGAAACTAAATACCATCGGAATGCCAAGTAAAACACTTGCTGGTAAAGCCATTAATCCATGTGGAAAGGGCCAGTGAATCTGAAGTGCGTCTGGCTTTGAAAAGCAACATACCCAAAATAATTGAATCGTACCCAGCAAAATATATAAGGTAGCAACTATTATATATAGAGGTTGCCTTTGCAATTTAGTCGGGGCACCATCACGTGCTAGATTTTCAAATTGTTTTAAACAATAGCGAAAGCGATGAACTTGAACACCATCTAATACATGACTTTTAGAAGCTTCATAAGCAGGAGCAAACACTGTAAACTTAATTCCTGTTGCTTGT